>JAFGGX010000022.1 GCA_016930315.1 Candidatus Buchananbacteria bacterium | reverse complement strand
GGCATGCGCCAATTTCATCATAGTGATCGATGTCTAAACCAAGATTATTTTCTTCTATAAAAAATTTTCTAGAATATGCTTTATATCTAAGAGAAAACATTTCATTCAGCTCCGCCTGACTATCTGGCATGCCAAATGATACATATTTGTCCTTACAATCACCTAAATAAATTCTTAACATTTCTTTCATATATAGAAATTAAATTTTAAAACCAGTATTCAATATCGCTTGATCTGCATAGACTTCCACATCTTCTGACACACGCCTAAAATTTCCATTAATTAACAAATTCCTCTGTTCTCCTGACTCAAAAAAATTATAACCACCGCCAGCCCCAGAATCTCTCTTGATTTTAGCATTATATAAAAACATCATCATAGTAGGAAAAATAAATCTTACAATTCTTACCAATAAAATAAACGGCCCAGAATTATTATATTCTTTTACTAAATGACTGAGATAAATGCGATATGGACTCCAACCACTTTTTATATTAGAAATGACAATCTTACCGCCTGGTTTTAACACACGATATAATTCAGATATGACAAATCTCCTATCTTTTTTGCTCACAGAATACAAAACGTTATTAGATACAATTTTATCAAAAAAATCATCAGGGAATGGCAGTCTTTCGGTTAAATCATGCTGAATTGCTATTGCATTTTGATTTTTCTCCTTATATATATCCAGCCCCTCCTTTATGAAATCAGTAGCATACACGGTAGCGCCACGATGTACTAATTCCAAAGATAAATTGCCAGTGCCTGACCCAGCATCTAATATCAAATCGCCCTTTTTTACGTCCGCTTTATCACAAATTGTAGACATTAATTCTTTATAAGGTATAACAATATTAAGAACATCATAAACCGTAAAGTATTTTTTCCAAAATTTTTTATCTAACATAAAGATTTCAAATATCTCTGGGAAATAAAATTAAATAAATATAAATTATTACGCCCAAAGTAAAAAAAGCACCAACAACATTAGTATCAAACTCTGTAAAAAAATAAATAGACATGCTAAAAAATAAATTTACAATCAAAGCCAGCGTCGTGCCCACTATTACTTTTTTTAAATTTATTTTGTGTATTCCATCACTGATAAAATATTTTGACAACAAATTTTTTAATGACAGAACAATTAATAAAACAAAATAGGCCACAAAAATTGAAAGGCCGATTTTATTTATATTAACAAAAAGAAACGGAAAATCTAAATCTGCGGAACGAGCATATAAACTAGGAATAAATATGCTTACAGATATCAAAATAGTCAAAAAATATATGAATTTTTCTTGCCACCTGATTTCGACTCTTTGAAATGGAAAATAATAAGTAAAAATATAAAAATAATGCAAAATCCAAATCCCAAACAAAAAAGTTAAATCTACTATAAAAATCCTAGGCAAAAAATTTAAATCGAGATACATTATCTCAGAAGCGGAAAGCCATAGACCCAAAAATAAAGCAGACATCCCAAAATTAAAATAAACTTTGCTTTTCCAATTTTTTAAAATGATCCAAGAAAAAATAAAACTTAGAATAGCAATAGGCGCATTTAGAGCTAAAAGCGTTATATAAAAATACCTCATAAAATTATTTTTTATTCAAAACAAACCAAGCCAAAATTACAATCATTGGCAAAGAAAAAGAAATACTAATCTTATTTTTTTTGTTAATTGACCAAATCAAAAATGCTAAACCAAAATTTAGTCCCACTATAAGAACCAACCCTAAATTAATCAAGCTCATAAAACTTAATCCATTTTAAAAAAAATAAAATAATACATAACAAAACAAAATATCAAACTCAATAATGCACCAATCCAATCAAATACAAAAACATCAAAAAATAAAAATATAATATTAAAAAACCAAGATAAAATCACTGGTACCAATCCGCCGACTATTACAAACAACAAAGACTTTTTCATAAACCCGCCAATCTCTTTAAACTTAATAATCAGTCGAACAAAAACTGCTACAAAACTTAAAGTAAAACTGAATGAAAAAAGTATCCAAAAAATTTTATTGACTGTGACTGTATTAGCGCCAGGGTTAACAAAAATATTAGTTAACAAAAACTGCGGAAAAGTTAAAATAATTAAAATCGTCAGCAAGGTAGGAATCATAACTATGGCTTGGACCAATTTATTTATTTCCCATCTTTGATAAGGAAAATAAATGGCAAAAATTTCAAAAAATAAAGCAATTAACAACCCAAACGAGATCTTAAAACTATATAAAATCCTAATCGCTTCGACTCCACTGACCATCCGGA
Organism: Candidatus Buchananbacteria bacterium; assembly: GCA_016930315.1. GTDB lineage: Bacteria > Patescibacteriota > Patescibacteriia > Buchananbacterales > UBA6539 > JAFGGX01. The sequence goes on along the minus strand of JAFGGX010000022.1, from coordinate 13,077 downwards.
ATAAAGCAGTAAAAGCAGTCCAGGCGGCCAAACAGAAAACTGCTGCTGAAAAATACAAACAAATTTTGTTTTTGAAATTGATAAATAAAATAATGAACGCCAACGTTAACTGTGACCCGGCCACAAAAATTAAACCTAAATTACTCCAATCCATAGTTAAAACTTAATTTTAATTTGAATCTCATCAATATACATCCCATAAGTGATAAATAAAGGATAAAGCCACACTACAAACTGACCATAAGGATAAATCCCAGTTAAATCGGTAAAAAAATTTGACGTGCCGCCCAAAAACCCAACTAAGGCGGCTAAGGCAATATAAAAAATCTGGCGTTTTCTTACCCCACTGCTTTCCTTATAGCCTTTCCAAAGCAAGCCGATGGAAAAGAAAGAAAAAAAGAAAAAATAAATCAAGAAAAAATAAAATCCCTTTGTTTCGATTTCCTCATAGCTTCCGTAATTTTCCATGAACCTGATACCAGAAATAATATGATTGGTTAATACATTCAATATTAAAAAAAATAGGGCCGAAATATAACCAATATAGATTAGAATCCTATATTTATAATTCTTAAATAAAAAGCTAGAAACAAAATGGAAAAACAAGATAGGGATTAATGAAGCTGCAAAATAAACTATTTTTAAACAAATAAATGCTTGGCTATTACTGACTGAATAATTAGTCAAAATATAACCAACTGCCCAAGCTGTCACTGCCATATTCAAAGCAAACCAAACCTGAACCAATCTGGACTTTGGATTTTTTACAAAACCATACAAACCCAAACTGAGTGCTAAAATTACTAACAAAATATTTGGAATATCTAAAAAGTAAAGCATCTTAAAAATTAACAAAATATTCAAGAATTAATAACCGTTTTTAACTTATGATTTGCTTTAATTATAATTGAAAAAAGCAAAAAAAGCAAAAATCCACCCCAATCTGGGTGGATAGATAATCAGATTGCTCAGTCCACTAGCTCACCAAAAGATTTTTAATCCCTTAATAGACATTCTTGCCTAAAAAAGAAAAGCCGCCCGCAACACACAAAGAGTAGCGGGCGGAAAAGACATCAAAGTGACTGGACAATCAGGTAACCACTGATCGTTCAAGTGAGAATGGTTGGCCCAGGCAATCTCCTCTTCGGCCTCTGCAGCGGGTGGTGGGCGACAATCCTTGTGACCATAAACCCGACAAAGACCACCAGGAACTCCTCTGCCCGCGAGATATTCGACGGATTGTCGAAAAGGTCGAGACGACCGAAGCCTAAGAAACAGATGAGTAGCACCAAGTAGATAACGACTATGGTTACCGCTGAGTCCTGTTTCCAGTCCTGGGTCGACCAGCTGATCATGTAAAATCCGGCGCCCAAGCCGTAATACAAGCTGAAGACCAAGGCAAACTCCAGCATGGGGCCTGCAGTGGCCAGACGCAACAGGCTGAAGAAAAGGGTGATAATGATCCAGAAGATGAAAGAGCGTAGCAGAAGGCCTCGCCATTCGGACTTTGGGTTCATGATCGTTTCCTTTCAAACAGATAAGTGAGAGTAACCCTCACATGATGATGTCGTACTAAGTTGTTTTCCAGCCTTTCAACTACTATCAAATAATAGCCAAAAAGCTGAAAAACAGCTTGAATTTTAAATATAATGAACGATTGCAAACCTTATCATAAATATCACATTTTGTCAAGACAAATGAAAAGCCCCGCAGCTTTGGCTGGGGGGCGCACAACTTGGGATTTTCTTTCCCCAAAAATACAATAGAGCATTTAATCGGTTAGGCTAACTAACGCTTTACGCCTTTTTTACGCTGAAAACCCGGAAATCTTGGCAACCTTGGAGTGGCTTTGAAGGCTGTGGATTTTCGACGCGGCAAAAAGAGCGGGTGTGAGGGCTGGTTACTCGGTTTTACCGGTTGCCTGCGAGACAACCAAAACCAAGGATGGCCGCCTTGGGGGTGTTTCGGTCGAACCAAAACGATCGGGCGTTTGGGCGGTTGAGGTTCTTTGGGCTCGAGTTTTCTGGGCTCGGGTGCTTCCTCTTTGGCCGCAATCAACTTAAATACTGCCATGACGCACACAACAGCACACAACAGAATCACAATCCCGGCCAACACAATAACATAAAGCTGTTTCTCACCCACGAGACATTCTCCTCTCTCTTCAGGTCAGAGTTAAACAACTAATCGAGATCTTAGTATTTCTGCTAAGACATCGACCAAAAAAAATTAGCACAAATATTGTTTTTAGTCAATATAAATGAAAAGCCCCGTCGCTTTCACAACGGGGCATAACCTCAATGGCTTTATTGGCCAAATTGGTGAATGTTACAAGGTTCGATAACCGAAAGGAGAATGTGCGACGAGATCAGTTCTCGGTCGGAACGTTCGGAGGCGATTCGGGTTCGGGCGGAGTGGCTTCGATCTTCGGCCCATTCTCCACAATCGAAGACAGGTCGATACCGGCCTTGGTGGCCACCTGCTTCAAGACGTCGCCAAATCCCAGAGCCTCGAACTGTTTGACCAGGGCGAAGATGGTGTCGGGGGTGATGTTGGCGATTCTGGACAACGGGTTTTGGCTTTTGGTGCCATCGCTTCCGGGTTTGCCGATTTCGACGATGCGAACCTCTTTGATGTTCCCGAGGCCGTCTCCGATGGCTTTGGCCATCGGCGTGACCGTGCCTTCGCCGGCGGTCCTGACCGCGACGCCAAGGGCTTCGATCAGTCCGGGCATGGCTTCGAGAATCTGTAGGAACTTTCCGGTTTGGTCGAGCAACGCGTAGGCTTCGGCTTTCTTCTGGACGGCCAAGGCTTCAGCGAGACCTCTGACCTCAACGCCTCTGGCTTCGGCTTCCAGTTTCGCCCTCTCGCCTTCGGCGGTGGCCAGCAACTTGGCCTTCTCGCCTTCGGCGGTGGCCAAGAGATTGGCTCTCTGACCAGCCGCTTCGGCCTCTTTTTCCGATTGGAGAGCAACGGCTTGGGCCTTACGACCCTCAGCAGCTTGTTCAGCCGCGGTCTTCTCGCCTTCGGACTTGAGCACCTGGGCGCTTTTCTTGCCTTCGGCGCGTTCAACTTCGGCCGTACGTTCGCCTTTGGCTTTTTCGATCTCGGCTTGAGCCTCGCCCTGGGCAGTGATCACCGATGCTTCCTTGGTGCGTTCGGCGGTGACGATAACCGTGGCCCTGAGCTCAGCGTCTTTACGTTCCCGTTCCTTTTCCTGAAGCAGAATCCTGGCCTCGGTCTCGGCCTGCTCGGCTTCAACGGTTTTGACGCCCAAGGTTTTCTGTTCTTCCTGAGCAGCGATTTTGGCGGCCACCGGCACACGGGCTTTTTCCCGCTCGACGATGGCCTGATTCTTGGCGATTTGCTCATCGCGAATACGCTGAGCGTCGCTGATCTTCTGCTCGGCCTCAGCCTTGGCTGTCTCGCCGATGCGTCTGGCTGCGGAAGATTTCTCGTCGGCTTCACGCTGGGCTTCGGCCACCTTGATGTCCTCATCGCGCCTGGCTTCAGCCTCACCGATTTTGGCATCGCGCTTGACTTCCGCCGTACGCTTGAGACCCAAAGCGTTGATGTAGCCCCCTTCGTCATCGATGTCTTGGATGACGAAGTTGTCTACTTCAAGACCAAGCTTGGCCAAGTCATCAGTGACTTGACCCATAACGGCCTCAGTGAACTCCTGACGGTTCTGCACCAGGCCTTCGACGGTCAGCGTGGCTACCACGCCACGCAGGCCACCCTCCAATACTTCCTGAGCAAAGGTATGTACCTGATTCAGATCCATGTGCAGAAAGCGTCGCGCCGCCAACGACAGCATCTCGTCACTACTGCCGATTTTCAAAGTGGCCACTGAGCTGACGGTAACGCGTACGCCTTCCTTACTGGGTACGTTAGTGACCGAGAATTTCACCTGAAACGCCGCCAATGACAGCTCCTTGAAACTTTGCACCAGCGGTAAGACGATGGTAGCACCGCCGGTGATCATTTTGAATCCGCGGTCGCCGGCTTTGTTGCCCTTCTTCCAACCGTAGACCACCAAAACTTTGTCAGGCGGTACGGTTCTGTAGTTTCTCAACACCAGCATGACGATGATGATCAGAGCCAACACCGCCAGCAAAACCATGCCCGGACGAACCAGGCTTCCGAGATCAATACCAGACAGGAAACTTGCAGCTGAAATCATCTCGATGAATTCCTTTCAAGATTAGGGGTAATAGGTTTTGCTAACCAAAACTTCAGGTTAACTGATTACACGTTCAACCACCAACTCAGTCGAGCTGGCAGAAACTACCTTGACGGTTGAGCCGACTTTGATCGGTTCGATTTCGTTTGGTGCCTTGGCTGGTTTGGTGATTGTTTCACCATGCAAGCTGACACTCACATTGCCATAATGGCCAGGAATAATCTCACCGACTACCCTGCCGGTTTTATCGGCCAGGTCGCACGATGAGTAGCTTGAGTTGGACTGTGACCGATACAGATGTCTGACGATCAAAGCAGCGATGACAGCTATACCAAAGCCGCCGACGATTGCTGCAAAGAGCGTCAAGAGATCCGATACGCGGAAGGATTTGGCAATTGCGCCGGAAGCGCCAAAACCGGTCACGAATGCCATGATGGTTTTGAAGCTGATCCAACTGATCCCTGAACCGACGTCAACATCGACGTCAACATCGACGTCAACATCAGTGTCACCGCCGAAAAACAGGGAACCAGCCAGTAACAAAAAACCAACCACAGCAATCAGCATGTACGTTCCGAGACTGATGAGCATTACCCTGAACTCCTTATGCAGAATAAAGGCCGACTAAAACGCCGGCTCACCACAGTTCCAGGTTCTTACTTCCTCCTTTCTTGGTCAAGAAATTAATGGATTAAATTATCTGACAAACCGCCGTTTGGCACTTAACCAAACATTAAACCTTAGCACAAATATTGTTTTTAGTCAGCCGGTTTGCTATCATATGTATGTATATGTTTATCAAAAGTATTGAGATCCAAGGTTTTAAATCTTTCGCTCAAAAAACCCTACTCACCTTTCCTAGTCGTAATATAACCACAGACCGCTGTGGTATTGCTTGTATTGTCGGGCCCAATGGTTCTGGCAAAAGTAATTTGGTTGACGCCATTCGCTGGGTTTTAGGTGAACAAAGTTTAAAAAGTTTACGCGGTAAAAAATCGCAAGATGTTATTTTTTCTGGTTCAGAAAAAAAAGGCCGACTGGGCATGTCGGAAGTAAAAATTATTATTGATAACACCGCTCACTTGGTACCGATTGATTACGATGAAGTAATTATCAGCCGCAAAATGTATCGTGATGGTGAAAGCCAATATTTAATCAACAACAGCAAAGTTCGTTTACAAGATATTTTACTTTTAGCCGCCAAGGCTAATTTTGGTCAAAAAAGTTACAGCATTGTTTCTCAGGGTTCGATTGATCAAGTGATTATGGCTAACCCGTCGGATCGAAAAGAATATTTTGATGAAGCGGTTGGGGTCAAAGAATTTCAGATCAAACGCGACAGTTCAATTAACAAATTAGAAAACGCCTGGAACAATTTATTACAAATTGACGCATTACTGACCGAAATTTCCCCCCGCTTAAATTCACTCACCCGCCAAGTTCATCGTTTGGAACGCCGGGCCAAAATTGAAGCGGAGTTAGAGCAAACCCAAAAAAAATATTATGGCTGGTTAAATCGGCAACTAACCCAACAAGTTACCGACCTTAAACCTAAATTGCAAACGGCCGAAGTCGAACTGGCCAAAAAAGATCAAGAATTAAAAGCCGCCCAACAACGTTTGTCGAGCTTAGAAAAACAAGATACCAGTAACTCCAAATTCACCGAGTTGCAAAGCCGCTACCAAAAATTACTCGAACAAAAAAACAAACTGCGCGAAGAGCAATTGATGCTGGAACACAAAATTGAAATGGCCAAACAGCGCCAAACCATTAAAGCTTCCCCGCTGCCAATTTTAGAAATTATCAAAAAACTAAAAGCGATTGCCAGCTTGCAAGACCAAATCAGCAAAAATATCGAAAGCGGCAAGGCGGACAAAATTGGCCAAATTAAATCCGACACCAAAGACTTAGCTAGTTTAATTAAAGACTTAATCAGCCAACTCGAAAATCCGCAAGTCAAAGAAAAAGTGGCAACCGAAATTGATCCGAGTTTTATCAAAGATTTAGAAGCAGTAAAAAAAGATTTAGGTGCCATGGAAAAACAACTCAGTGGAGCTTCAACCGACATTGCCAATTTTAATCAAGATCAACAAAAACAAAAAGGTGAATTCTTTGATTTACAACGAAAAATTTCGGACCGCCAAAATCAATATAACCAACAAGCCAGCGCGGTTTCGGAAATCCGAATTGAAATGGCCAAACTCGAAACCCGCCAACAAAGTTTAACTCAAGAAATTAAAGACGAGGTTAAAGACAGCGGCTGGTTAAAAGATTACCAAGCCGAAAAAATTAATGAGGTGGCTTTACATGAAGAAATTATCAAACAGCGCCGCCAACTCGAACTAATCGGCGGAGTTGATCCCCAAGTAATTGACGAACACAAAAAAGTAAAAGACCGCCATGACTTTTTATCAACCCAAGCTGACGACCTACGTAATTCAATTAAATCTTTAGAAAAAATTATTACCGACCTGGACGAAAAAATCCAAGTTCAATTTGACGAAGCGTTTAAAAACATCAACAAAGAATTTGCCAAATTTTTCAACACCTTATTTGGCGGCGGCAAAGCAACTTTAACTTTAATTAAACAAGATCCAAATGAGGTCGAAGAAAAAAAACCGACTGAAACTGATGTTGCTAACCCGCAAAACCCCGACGAATCACTTTTGGCTTCGCCTTCGATTCTCGATCAACTCCAAAATGCCGAAAAATCAATTTCACCCAAAAGATTTTTAAAAAAAACCACCGGCAAAGTCATTACTGGCATCGACATTACCGCCACTCCTCCGGGCAAAAAAGTTTCTTCGGTTAATATTCTTTCCGGTGGCGAGCGGTCGTTAACCGCCATTGCTTTAATTTGTGCTATCATCGCCAACAACCCGTCACCGTTTGTAATTTTAGATGAAGTTGATGCTGCTTTGGACGAAACTAACTCTCAACGCTTTTCTAAAATTTTAGATGAGCTCTCTCACAAAACTCAATTTATTGTCATTACTCATAATCGCGCCACCATGCAAAAAGCTTCCATTCTTTATGGTGTCACCATGGGCGATGACGGAATATCGAAACTTCTAAGTTTGCAGCTCGAGGAGGCAGCAAAAATTGTTAGACAATAAATCCTCAAAATAAAAAAATGCCCACAAATTTTGGGCAGAAATTCGCCGGGGCTTTTGGAGCTCCGGCGGTTTTAGTTTCGGTCATTGACCGAAGTTTGGTTTACCACACCAGCCACAGGCCGGAATGATAAGAAAATGACAATGAGCAAAACTCCTCTCCTCTACCATCCTTTCAAGCGGGGGAGCAGCCACACAGACCGCAAAGCAATTGAAGCACATCTCCATAAGTCTGATCATCGAGAGGTATACGAGAAGACATGACAGGAAGAATCTCCAATCTCCTACACACCACCGAACAAAGGGGATGAATAACGACGACCTCCTTAGGAAGAATGTCGCGAAGCCTGGTGTCGGGGGAGAGGCTTTCATGAATCTTCTTCGGGTCGCGCTTTTTTCTGAGCTCCGAAGCCAAGACATGATCGACTTCATTTCTGGTCGGCTTAGACAGCAGGCCTTCAGGACCATTCATTGTCCACTCCAACGAGCGTGACGGCGTGTCTACGTGAGCTTCTTGCGGTAACGACATAATACAACCTCGCACGTACATGAGTACGAAAATGACTAACCAATCACAGAACTCTTTAAGTCTTACGACTTTAGAACTCTGAGCGATAGATCGGAAAGTATGTTGTAAATCATAACCCTAAAAGTTATATTTTGTCAAGCACTTATGTCTAAACCAAGCCACTCTTGACAAAAACCAAATTCTTTGTAAGAATAGACTCAAACCTTAAATGTAAATCTATACATTAATAAGGTAACAAAGGTTGTGCTCACGATCTCGGCATTAAATGAGATCATTATTAATTCATAGGTATGCAATGCGAATCTACGAATCGCATACCAATCTACGAATAATGTTCGTAGATTTTATATTCGTAACATTGGTATTAATTCGTAATTAGTATTATAAATTTATGCTAAAAATTCGATTAGCCCGCGTCGGCAAAAAGAAACAACCAACTTATCGTTTTGTTGTTTCCGAAAGCACCAAAGATACTCAAGGTAAAGCCGTGGAAATTTTGGGTCACTACAATCCATTCACCAAGGTTTGTGAAATCAAAAAAGACCGAGTCTTGCATTGGATCAAATTCGGCGCTCAAATGTCACCAACTGTCAACAATATGTTAATTGATCAAAATGTGGTGACTGGTAAAAAAGTCAAAGCCTCTGGTGGTAAAAAGAAAAAAGGTGAAGAAGCTGCGCCAGCTGCTGAAGTTAAAAAAGAAGCCACTCCAACTGAAGCCCCTGCAGAAGCACCAGCCGAAAAACAAGCAGAGCCAGTCGCCGAAACTCCTGCTCCAGCTGTTGAAGAAAAAAAGGAAGAAGAAAAACCGGCCGAAAAAACTCCAGGACCAGAAGCTAAACCAGAACAACCAACCGAAGAAAAGCCCGCTTAGTTTAGAACAAAAAAATTACCAAAAACACCGCCAACTTGGCGGTGTTTTTAACTTGACAAAACCAATGGTTGTGGTATAATAGAGTTAGTTCTTTTACTGAACTTGAGAGCCAGGCTGCAAAGGCGAAATAATTTAATGCCAAACAGGTCGGCAGACTGAGCTAGCAAGCAGATTAAGTAGTAATGATGAATTGCAATATATGTCAGAGCAACAAACAGACCAGCAATTTGTCGAAAGCATCGTCAGAGCAATCGTAGCAAATCCTGCTGATGTTAAGACAGAACGCACAGTCGATGAAATGGGAGTGTTGATCACTCTACACATCAACCCAGCTGATATGGGTTATGTCATCGGCCGCCAAGGTCAAACTGCCCGGGCTATTCGGACCCTACTCAAAATTGTAGGTGCCAAAAACAACGCCCGAGTCAACCTCAAAATTTATGAACCAGAGGGTTCACAAAGAAGAGTGAAACCAACCGAAGCAGCCGCTTCAGTCGAAGCCGACACTTCAGTGGTAGACGACCTCAAGATATAATTTGAGTCACAAAATCGCCGCCCCCGTAACTCGGGGGCGGTTTTGTTTACACATCACTACCCGACCGCTACGGCCTGAAACAAGCCTGCCTGCGCAGGCAGTGGCGAGTGGCAAAATATAAAGAAGCTAAGGACTCTAACAAAAATAAACCAAGACTCGGGGGGTCTGGGGGCACAACTGAGCCCCAACCTAAACCCGAATAAAAACTAATCATCGCTGAAGGGCGAATTTGTGCCCCCAGGACTTTTGGTACTTTTGGTCACAAAAGTACAAAGCCTAAATTAAACACCAAATTTAGGCTAGGGCCTATGTCAGGGTGAAAAAACAAATTTTTCCACTTTCTGAATCTAGAAGGTGAAAAAGCAATGAGAAAACTTAGTTTCAAATCAAAAATAAATTGCTATAATAAAAACATGAAAAACATTTTTATTTTCCACGGCACCGAAGGTTACCCAGAAGAAAACTGGTTTCCTTGGCTGAAACAAAAACTAGAAGAAAAAGGCCATCGAGTTTTTGTACCACAATTTCCTTCACCGCCGATTATGCCAGCTTCAATCACTGAATGGTTTGCGGTTTTTAAAAATTACGAAAAGTATATCAATCAAGATACAATTATTATCGGCCACAGCTTGGGCGGAGTTTTTACTTTGCGAGTTTTAGAAAAATTAACCAAACCAATCGCCACCGCCGTTTTTGTTGGTACGCCAATCGGTGTTAAGCCGATTTTAAATTACCAGCGCGATAGCAGTTTCAGCGGTTTTGATTTTGATTGGCCAAAAATAAAAAATAGTGCTAAGCACTTTTTAGTTTATCAGTCAGATGACGACCCCTACGTTTCACTTGGTAATGGCGAATCTTTAGCGGAAAAGCTTAGGGTTGATTTAACTTTTATTCCCAGCTCTGGCCACTTCAACACCAAAGCTGGCTACACAAAATTTGAAAAGCTCCTCCAGGATCTCGAGCCACTACTATAAACCACGTCACCCGCCTCCATGTCATTCCCGCGAAAGCGGGAATCCAAAAAAAACAGATTCCCGATCAGGTCGGGAATGACAAATGGCGTTAAATCAAGCTCACCAAAATTGCCACTACCAATGGCACCGATAAGTTGTCATCAATTTTTAATGGCAAGCTCTCAACTATAGCGCCAACTAACCCGCCAAACAAAGCTACTAACACAATATAACTCGGGTTTAAAGTCGGAATTAAAAACGACATCGCTAAAACAATTCCAACAAAAGTGCCAATCGCAAAAGCAATTGATCCGACAAAACTTCTTTGCTTATTCCAAGGCAATTTTGTGCGACCATATCTTAAACCAATAATGGTGGCTAACCCATCGCCCAAAGACAACGCCGACCAACCAGCGATAATGGCGGGTAACGGAAAAAACAAAACTAAAATAATCAAAACTAAAAAATAAACGGAAGCACCGACTGAATATTTTTTTTCTTTAGCCCGAAAAAACCAAACTCTGAATTTTGATCGCGGCACAAATAGACTGGCCAACAAAAATAGAACAGCCAAAATCCCAGCCATTTGGATCCGATCAAAAATAAACGGCGAAAAAACTAACAAAAATAAGAGGATGTGCACAGCCTGACGTTTAGTCTCTAATTTCATATACACTTATTATACAACTTTTTTAAAAAAATTAATCTTTCCCTTTTTTATTCTGACGTGATAATATTGGAGTATCGAAATAAACTAACATTTATTCTTATGATCCAGTTTGATATTATCACCATCTTCCCTGAGCTCATTGAGCACTACGCCAATGAGTCAATTTTAAAACGGGCGCAAGAAAAAAAACTAATTCAAATTAAGGCTCACGACCTACGCGATTTTACCATTGGCAAACATAAACAAGTTGACGACCGACCGTTTGGTGGCGGGCCGGGTATGATTTTAATGGTTGAACCAATTGCCAAAGCCATCAATAAAATTAAATCTAAGCCTTCGACTCGCTCAGGCTATAAAAGCCGGGTAATTATGCTTACCCCAGCCGGCAAAACCTTCGACCAAAAAATGGGTAAACGACTGGCTAAATATGATCAATTAATTTTACTGTCCGGCCGCTACGAAGGCTTTGATGCTCGGATCGATAAGCTGGTTGATGAAAAAATTTCGATTGGCAATTATGTTTTAGCCGGCGGCGAACTGCCCGCTATGATTGTCACTGAGGTGGTGGCCCGCCATATCCCTAGCGTAGTCGGCCACAAAGATGCCTTGGCCGAAGAAACTTTTGGTCCAAGCCCAGATTATGTGGAATATCCGCAGTATACTCGACCAGAAAATTATAAGGGTCAAAAAGTGCCTGAAATTTTGTTGTCCGGAAACCATAAAAAAATCAGTGAGTGGCGACAAAAAATGGCCAAAATTCGCAAAATTTAATTGTTAATAAATTGTGTCTAAAGTTATTTAAAACAGACTTGACAGTAATTTATTATTGATGTAATATATAGACACTTAAATATTTAAGTAAACAGCCGCACCACTACATTAAATCACTTAAACTGCATAAACGGTTTGAGAAAAAACAGTGGCATCTGGCGCTATCGCGCAGTCAAAAGTTATTTAGTTGATAGTTTTTAGTCATAAACTGAAAACTAAAAAACTGAAAACTAAAAAACTGTTTGCGACAGCAAACCCCGGATCCCTCTGTTTTTTCTTGACGATATTTTGCCAAGAAAAAAATGTACCTGCCCACTGGCAGACAGGTCTTTGACAACAGAAAAGCAACAGTAACCACCGTTTCTGCTTTTGAGCAGAAATGGGTTAGTCAATTCCAATAAATTCAAATTATTGGCGGCAACAGCCATTTCAATCGTTGACTGTTAACATTTAACAGTCAACCAAATGTTGCAAAATCAATTAGCAAATCAGTTAATCATTAACTGTCAATTGTTAATTGTTATTATTTGAGAGTTTGATCCTGGCTCAGGATGAACGCTGGCGGCGTGTCTAAGGCATGCAAGTCGAACGCGTGTAGCAATACACGAGTGGCAAACGGGTGCGTAACACATTGGTAACCTACCTCCATCACGGGCATAACTCGGAGAAATCTGAATTAATTCCCGATGTGCAGTTCTGCTATAAGGCAGACCTGTAAAGCTTTTGCGGATGGAGAGGGGCCTATGGCCTATCAGCTAGTTGGTGAGGTAATAGCTCACCAAGGCTACGACGGGTAGCGGGTGTGAGAGCACGACCCGCCTCACTGGGACTGAGACACTGCCCAGACTCCTACGGGAGGCTGCAGTCAAGAATATTCCTCAATGGACGAAAGTCTGAAGGAGCGACGCCGCGTGATCGATGAAGCTCTTCGGAGTGTAAAGATCTTTTATTAGGGACGAACAAATGACGGTACCTAATGAATAAGGGGCTGCTAAACTCGTGCCAGCAGCAGCGGTAATACGAGTGCCTCAAGCGTTATCCGGATTTATTGGGCGTAAAGAGTCTGTAGGCGGCTTAATAAGTCGATGGTCAAATCCTGAAGCTCAACTTCAGAACTGCCATCGAAACTATTAGGCTAGAGGATGGGAGAGGCAGATAGAATTGCCGGTGTAGGGGTAAAATCCGTTAATATCGGCAAGAATACCAAATGCGAAAGCTTTCTGCTAGAACAATCCTGACGCTGAGAGACGAAAGCGTGGGTAGCGAATGGGATTAGATACCCCAGTAGTCCACGCCGTAAACGATGAATGCTTGGCATTGGCAGTATCGACCCTGTCAGTGCCGCTTAACCAAGCTAACGCTTTAAGCATTCCGCCTGGGTAGTACGGCCGCAAGGCTAAAACTCAAAGGAATTGACGGGGACCCGCACAAGCGGTGGAGCATGTGGTT
>JAFGGX010000021.1 GCA_016930315.1 Candidatus Buchananbacteria bacterium | reverse complement strand
AGGACTTCATATAAACTTGGAAGGTTAGCAGAAATCCCACCTTGTTCGGTGGGACTTCTGCTAACACGTAATTAAATATTTCTTTAAGTTTAAAAAAAGGAGAGCGGCATGACGGCTCTCCAAAACATAAGCTTTGATGCGTGAACTGAATCACGCCTAGCCTCTCGTGGATGGCATCCACAAAGAGGGGCTCATGTTCAAGCTAATTATCTTTCTCTTTCCTCTCGGACTGAGAAAAATAATTAGACAATGTGTCAAAGCACGAGGCAGACCCGTGCAAAAATTCACCAGTTGATCCTCCCCCATGCAAGACCGAAACCATTATTCACCACACCCCTAAAGACATGGCTACTGAAACGGTGGTCCGTTTAAGGCATGCCCCGTTCGCTCGCCGCTACTAGGAACACAATTCGATCTGCTGCAACTGGTGGTGACCGGTCGTCCAGACAAATGAGTTAGACGTCGGTAAAATTATAGTAACAAAAATGATAATTAGAATCAAGATTAAAAAATTTGATCAAAAAGAAAAAGCGCCGGGAGTCCTCCAGTTTCCTAGCGCCTATGTTTTGAGTCGTTTTGAATCCTATGACGATACTGGCCGGCCCCTACCAGTCATCACGATGGGCTGCAATAATTTCCCTCGCCTTGGCATCAGCCGCCTTAATCCAATCTCGGTCGTTCGGTTGTACTCCACGGGGATAATGATTTTGCCAGGCCAAAGCGGCCGAAAATAGATGATTACGATTAATTGATAAACTTGGCACGGCATCGGTCATGATGTAAAAAAGAGCCCGCGTGGTTTGTTCAGGCCATGGACAAGCAACATCGCCTTCTGTTGTGATGTCACAAGCACCACCTCTGGTTCTACTCACAACCACTCGAGGAAGTTCGTCAGTGAAATCCCAACTGGTCGGTTGAGGTGGCGGTGGTGGTAATTTTTCCCATTCACGGATGGTTCGGTTTGCCCATCGGAGATCAGGAATCTGGCGATAGATGCCAATCATCAAAAGGAGAAAAATCACTCCGACCACTAACCAAAAAACTAGACTTCCAATCATAGCCATTCACCTCCAATCGATTTACAGATTTTTTGCAGGCACGACACGGTTTTTTTAACATATTTTTTAGCTTTAATCAAGCTAAAACAAAAACAGGACTGACTAGCCCTGTTTTTATATCTAACGTTTTTACTTATTTTTTCTTCTGACTTTTCTTTTTATTCCGACTAACTCGAATCAAACCGGCGCATGGAATAATTTCAATGCCTTTTTTCTCAAGTTCATCCAAAAATAAATTCATGCCGATTGAATCCGAAGACATATGGCCAGCCACCACCACGTTCATATGGTACTTTTGCGCTTCTGATTTCCGACTCTCTGACATGTGCATACCAATAATTGTACCAATGCCGGCCTGGGCCATCTTTTCATAAATCCCCACTGCCCCTTCGGTACCGCCAGTAATTTCTGTGACCACAATTTTGCCGGTAGAATTATCTGGCCGGCCGACAAAAATAGTCGGGCCAGATTTTTGCTCAATAGCAATTTGGTATTCCGGCACCTTTTTTAAAACATCAATTATTTCACCAACTGTTTCTGGCTTAGCTTTTTTAATCAACTGATCCAAAAAAGTCGCCACCAAATTATCGGTGATGGTGTGGGTGCACATCAAACCCATTTTATAAATTTTAGCCGCGTCAACTGAGCGATAATGATTCTCGGCCGATACCCCCCGAGCCACTTCCGAAATTCTTTCTTTGGTTAAAGCCTCGGCAATATTAATCGGTACGCCATACATCGCTAAAACATCGGCTTGTAGATGCATCACATCGCCTAAATCAGCCAAAGCGCTACCAACTGGATGATGACCAATAATTAAATCCACACCCAAATCTTTAGCCATCAAAACTTCGGCTGGAGTAATGTCGATTCCGGCTAAAATCTTTTTGACTGGCCGGCCATGATCAACAAAAACTCGGCTGTCTGAATAAGGATTACTTAACTTCTCTTTATCAAATTCTTTTTTATTTTCGCCGGAGAGTTTTTCGTATTTTTGCTTAGTTTTGGCTAATAACTTTTTAACGTGTTTTTCACCCCGTAAATCACTGCTAATACCAAGCTTAATCGCCAGCTGATAAATTTGATTGATATCCATAGTTTTTCTCTATTAATTTTAAATTTTGAAAATTAAATTTTTAATCAATTTTGAATATTCGAATTTTAAAATTCAATCAAAATTCAAAATTATTTAATTAAATTTTTCTATACCCAAACTGCCTTCACCGACTTTTTTCATTTCACCAAATTCCTCATTTTTAATTTCATCGGCTAAAGTCGCTTGTTTTAACTCTTCACCAAATTTTTCGACCACTTCATCAAGGTCTTGCTGATAAATTATGATTCTATCTTGAATAGTTAAGCCGGCCTCTTTGCGCAACTGGTTAATCTGCCTAATTGACTCTCTCAAAATTCCTTCTAGTTCCAAATCGTGATCAATTTTTGTATCCAACTTTTCTTCGCCAACTAATAATTCTTTAACATTTAACTCATCCAAAATAATATTTTTAATTTCCGGCGAGACATCTTTGGCTAACTGAATTGTATAACTACGCAACGGCTGACGAATCTTAATACCCACTTGGGCACGGGCGGCTAAACCTTTTTCAACAATTTGTCTGGCGGCTTCCATTTGTTCTAACAACTTTTTATCAATTAATTTTTGATCGGCTAACGGCCAAGTGTCTAAATGAACTGATTCTCCCAAATTCAACTCTTGATAAATGTGCTCAGCCATAAAAGGCATAAACGGAGCAATTACCTTTGCCAAATTAGCTAAAACATAACCCAAAGTATCAATCGCTGGTTGGTCGTTATCGCGGAACCGATCACGACTACGCCGGACATACCAAGTAGAAAGTTCATTGATAAAATCTCTAATCGGCCGAACCGATTTAACCAGGTCATAACTATCCATTGATTCGGTCACTTCTAAAATTAATTGGTGCAACTTAGCTACCACCCACCGATCCAAAACGTTAGTGCTATTCGTATCATTCGCATGCATTCGTATATTAGCATCGCTATTATACAACTGATAAAAAGATAAAACGTTTTCCAATAACATCACATTTTTTTGCATTGCTTCTTTAACACCGCTTTCGGCAAAATTCAAATTTTGGGCTTCCATCACTGGCGATCCAAGCATATAAATTCTTAAAGCATCGGCTCCGTATTTATCCAATATAACGTTTGGGTCAGGATAGTTTTTAAGCCGTTTTGACATTTTTTTACCATCTTCGGCCAAAACAATGCCATGTCCAATTACATTTTTATAAGCCGGCCGATCCATAATTCCCACTGCCAGTATATGCATATAATAAAACCACGAACGCGCCTGTTCGGCCGCCTCGGCAATAAATTCAGCCGGAAAGTTTTGCTCGAATTTTTCTTTGTTTTCAAAAGGATAATGCATTTGAGCATATGGCATTGAGCCAGAGTCAAACCAAGTATCCAAAACATCGGGAATTCTTTTATAAGTCTTACCGTCTTTTTCAAAAGTTATCTCATCTAAAATATGTTTATGCAAGTCAGTTACTTTTTGGCCGGAAAGTTTTTCGAGCTCTTCGACCGAACCAATACAAATATAATTATTATCATCGCTTTTCCATACTGGTATCACTGACGCCCAAAAACGTTGCCGAGAAATTGACCAATCGCGTGCGCCTTCGAGCCATTTACCAAATCGGCCTTCTTTAATATGAGCCGGCGACCAATTAATTTCTTTGGCGTATTCTATGGCTTTTTGCTTAATGGCGGTTACTTTTACAAACCAAGACGAAGTGGCGTAATTTAATAACGGCGTATCACAACGCCAACAATGCGGATAGCTGTGAGTAAATTTTTCTTTTTTAAATAACAAATTTTTAGCCGCTAAGTATTTGATGATTTCAATGTCAGTACTTTGCGGATTTTCAATTGGTTTAACGTTTAAACCGGCAAAATCTTTAACTTCATCAACAAAATGGCCATCGAGTTTAACATGCTGAATAAAAGGTAAAGATTTTTCTCTGCCTAAATTCATGTCGTCTTCACCAAAAGCTGGAGCAATGTGGACAATCCCAGTGCCTTCGTTGTCGGTAACAAAGTCACCAACCTGAATGGTGTATAAATTTTGCTTATTTTCTAGTTCAACATTTTGGAAATATGGGAAAAGTGGTTGATATTTTTTGCCTTCTAAATCCTTGACTTTAACTGGCTCAATTTTTTTGTAAATCTGATCGGCAAAAATTGTTTCTAAATTAGCTTCAGACAAAATATAAAAATTATTTTCAAATTCAACCTTTACATAATTAATTTTTTCACCCATCGCCAAGGCTACATTGCCTGGCAGAGTCCAAGGCGTAGTAGTCCAAGCCAAAAGATAAGTTTTAGACCCTTCGACAGGCTCAAGGTCTAATAATTCAAACTTAGCAATCACTGAAATGTCAGTGATGTCTTTGTAGCCTTCGCTCACCTCTTGTTGCGATAAAGTAGTTTCGCACCGCGGACAAACATGCATTGACTTATAATCTTTGTAAATCAAATCACGATCCCACAATTGTTTAAAAACCCACCAAACACTTTCCATATAATCTAGATCCATAGTACTGTAAGGATTTTCCATATCAACCCAACGCCCTAGCCGTGGAATGGTTTTTTTCCACTCTTGGACATATTGCAAAACCTTTAAACGACAAGTTTCATTAAATTCAGCCACTCCCATTGTTTCAATCTCTTTTTTGCTTTTAAACCCCAATTCTTTTTCCACTAGATTTTCAATCGGCAAACCATGGCAATCCCAGCCCCAGCGTCGCTCAACTCGGTAACCTTTCATTGTCCAATATCTTGGCACCACATCTTTTTCGATACTAGCAATAATATGGCCGTAGTGCGGAGTGCCGGTAGCAAATGGCGGGCCATCATAAAAAACATACTCGCCTTTAGGCGCGTCTTTTTTGACTGACTTTTCAAAAATTTTGTTGTCTTGCCAATACTTTAAAATTTCTAATTCTTTGGCAATAATTTTTTCTGACATAATAGTAGAATTTTAGCCTAAAATGGCGATTTAGTCAATTTTACATAAACTATTTTAATCAAAAAACGGCGCCGCCAAAACCTTTGGAGTTTTGCCAGCGCCTTGAGGGGTACATGATAAGTGCGCCACACAGGCTGCAGACGGTTTTTAGCCGTAGCTGACTTCCCCTCTGGCAAGTCAAGTGCCCGTACTAGCCGAGCATCTTATCACGGCGTTCGTTCTTCTGCTATGGCTATTGCAAGCCACGCCTATGGCTGTAGCAGAAAGAACTTTCGCTAAATACTTGTTATCATACCCAATAGATATTGTCAACGATACTATAATCCCAATGAAAAATAAGGGCTTTACACAAATTTATTCAACATTCAAAAAATCAATAAATTACAAAAAAATCCGCCTCCCCAAGATGCACTCGGGGAAGCGGCGGTAGTCTCGCTTTTGGTTGCGAGGAGACGTAGTTCACGGCGTGACCGTGACTTTGATTTCGAGACGCAAAACCCCCTTCTCACCAGTGCCATCGATCACCTGTTCAATCTCGACAGGCAACAGGTATTGGTAAGTCCCCGTCTCGAGATACTTGGTACTGACTCGACCAGTGAGTTCGATCGTGTCCCGCCCACCTCCGGAGACAGCATCCATGAGGGTGGTATACGAGGGAACCCCTTCACCGTAACCGAACACGCCGAACGCATACAGCGGACACTGGCTCCGGATGAAAAACCTGATCGGAGCCTCTTGACCTTTTTTGACGGTCAAGGTCAGCGTGGGCGGCTCGAGCGCGAACTCGTAGCCATCAACGACGATTGAAGGTTTGGCCTCGGAGTAGGCTGAGACCGGTTCGCCGGTCAAGGCATTGTAGAGAACCGGACGAGGCCCGGTGACTTCTTGTTGGGTAGCGCAACCACCCAACGTAACCATAACCAACAGTACAACGGA
This sequence comes from Candidatus Buchananbacteria bacterium, assembly GCA_016930315.1. Taxonomy (GTDB): domain Bacteria; phylum Patescibacteriota; class Patescibacteriia; order Buchananbacterales; family UBA6539; genus JAFGGX01. Next base: position 14,529 of record JAFGGX010000021.1, on the reverse strand, counting down.
AAGAACAACGTAATTTTTCATCTGTGTGTCTCCCAAAAAAACTAAACTGAGGCTCAACGCCAAAAGGCGCTGGCTACTAACATTAACATAAAATCCTCTTTTTTTCAAGAGGGGGTGGTAATGTGCACACACATATGGCGGTTTTCTAGGGTAGCAGTTATCCTAGATAATTATGTGTGTAAATATGGCTAAAACAATCAAAGAAGAAAGGCTAAGGTGGGTCTTGCCCATCGTTAACCAAAAGATCAGGCTAGTTGACGCCGTTAAGGTTTGTCCTTACGGCAAGCGCAGCTTGGAGCGATGGGTTTCTCAATACAAGCAGTTTGGCGAAGATGGCTTAGAGCCTAAATCAACTCGACCTAGAAGCCAGCTCAATGAAACTCTCGTAAGAATCAAGGAAAGGATAATTGAATTGAGAAATGAAACCAAGCTATGCGCTAAAAAACTCAGTTGGCAATTAAAAAAAGAAGGGATTAACCTTCACCCGAGAACGATTGGCAAAATCATTAAAACTGAAGGCTTGGTTAGAAGATACAAAGTTAGAAAATTAAGATACAAATACATTAAAGTGCCTTTAAGCAAGGGCGAGCTGGTGGAAATAGACATCAAATACGTGCCTCAAACCATGGAAAACAGGCAATATTACCAATTCACTGCCATTGACTGCGCTTCGAGGTGGAGATATTTGTCAATCTACGAACATATGGGCAGCAGTGAAGCTATGGCTTTTTTGAAGGAAGTAATTAAGGTAGCGCCTTTTAGAATCAGGGCGATCAAAACTGACAACGGCTCTTGTTTTACCAACCGGTATATTGGGTACTCAAAATCCATCGACCCAATCAATCCAAAGATCCACGCCTTTGACCTAGAGTGCCAAAAACACAATATTATTCATTACCTAATTGACCCTGGCAAGCCGGCTCAGAATGGTAAAGTGGAAAGAAGCCATCGAAGCGATCAAGAGACATTCTATGACCAAGTTGATTTTAGCGCAGTTGAAGAGTTAAAATACAAATTGAAGCTCTGGAATATGTATTACAACGATTTAGAGCACTGCGGGCTTAATGGCAAGACCCCAAACCAAATGCTTGAGATATTAACAAACTAAAACCGCCAAAAGTGTGTGCCTAAAACAGGGTTATTGATTGACAAAATAAACAAGTTAGACGATAATTTCTATGTCGCAACCAAACCAAAGCGACGAAAAATTTCAGGGAGAAAGACATGCTCATTCCCCCCTTCCTAAATGGTCTGATGCCTTACGCCATAAAAGAAGGCAATTGCATTCTGTCCATGCCAACCGACCTTCGACCAGTCTGCCGACCAGGGGAAACAACAAGAGCCAGTTTCATCATGACGTTCAACAAAGAGGATTTCATCATCGCCTTTGCTCTCTCGGACGACGAACAAAAGCTGTACATTTCAATCTGGTTCCGTCGGCCTCAGATCCTACTTTATGAAAAAAAGATTCTTGACTCGTTGTCAGGATTGTATATCCTCGACTACGAAGAGAGTTCGGATCTAACCTGCCTAACCTTCGTCATTGATGATCAGGGAGGCGAAGAAAACGCAGTAGTCGACTTGCTGGACTGCAATTCTCACATCTTTATAACTCAGGCGTTCCTCGATTACATCAAGACGATGCTTACGGGTTTGATGCCAAAAGATGGAACAGTTGAAAAAATCGTCGACCTCGACTAAGGCCCACGATTTTTCTGGAGGGATTTAGCGCGCGCCAGTTTGACTACGGTCAGATTAGCGCGCTTTTATTTTAAATATATTGACAATTCATACAAATTAGTATAAACTTTAATGTTGTTCTTTATTTTCTTTGGAGAAATAAACAATGGATTGTCAATTTGCTGGACACTTAGAAAACCAAGATGAGGTTTATCATCGACATCGTCGCCATATTCACCGAGGCATGACCGACAGACTAATCGTAGAAGGTCTTTCCAAAATCAATACCATACAGATAGGTATATCTGTTCATGAGGTTGATTTCGGTAGAATGATCGGCCGAAACATTAGAATGGAAACTGATCTTGACGGCGGTAAAGATGAGATTATCTACGCTGCCAGACTGGACAACTCTGGAAAACCACGGAGAGGCCTGACTAGATTTGTAAAGAACCGTCGGGCTGAGACTACCAGCATTGCCACCTTCGTTATTTTAAATAAAGATGGCAAAAATGTTCTTCTGACTGCTTTCATTGGCTCCAGAGCAGAGCCTGAGCCTTGGGATGAACAGGCGAACCAAAGCTCAACTGAGTTTTGGCAAAGACATGCTCTTGTCTTCGGCCATGAACCAATTGATCAAAAGACAATCACTACTACTTGCCCCTGGCAAACCGGCGTGCTTACCTAAGCACGCCTTTTCTTTTTAAAAAAATTATTTTTCTATTTTGCCGGAATTTAAAAACTCTTCTACTTTTTTGGCCATCTGGGTTGGGGTCACGGAAGTTTTGATAATAAAATCCGATGCGCCAAGCTTTAAGCCTTTTTCAATTTCTTCGCGCTGAGACAAATTAGAAAAAATAATTACCGGCGTATTTTTCGTGCTCTGACTGGTTTTTAATTCTTGCAACATTTCATAACCGTCAACGTCGGGCATAATAATATCTAGCAAAATCAAATCTGGTTTTTTGCTTTGAGCCAAAACAAACCCATCGTGGCCATTATGAGCGGCAAAAACTTGATAACCATCTTCCACCAAACGTTCATGATATAAATCAGAAATTGATGGATCGTCTTCGACTACTAAAACTTTTATTTTTCTTTTATCAATCATAAAATTTTACATTTTTTCAATTGTTTCAATGCCCAATAAATTTAAACCATTGGCTAAGACTTGACTGACACAACTAATTAACAACAAGCGAGCATTTTTTAACTTTACTTCCGCTTTAGCTACCGGCACTTTTTCATAAAAACCACTAAAGGCTTTAGCCAAATCAAACAAATAAGTAGAAATTAAAGATGGGTTATAGGTTTGAGCGGCCAAAAAAACATTTTCAGAAAAACGAGCTAGAATTTTTATTAAAGCAATTTCTTCTGGCGCAACCAATAAATCAAAATCAACTTTGTTTTTAATTTTAACTTCCGCTTTATTAAAAATACTGTTAATCCGAGCGTAAACATATTGCAAATAAGGACCGGTTTTGCCGGTAAACGCCAAAGATTTTTTAGGATCAAAAACCATGGTATTTTTTGCATCAACCGCTAAAATAAAAAACTTTAAAGCCGCCAAAGAAATCTTTTTAGCCCGCGACTGCAATTCTTTTTCGTCTAACTCCGGCTCGCGCTTTTTGATTTCCGCTAAAGCCAAATCATTCAAATCATTAATTAAATCATCAGCCGCTGTCCCTTTAACCAACCCTTCCCGCGATTTAATCCGACCGGTAGGCAAGCGCATCATGCCATGAGAAAGATGAAAATATTCAACGTTTTTCTGATCATCAATTAACTTTAGAATCTGGAACAACTGTTTAAACTGCAAATCTTGTTCGGCACCCGAAACAATAATTGAAGCATCCAGCTGGTACTTATTTTTTAATTCGGCCAAATACAAATCTTGAGTAATATACAAACTAGTACCGTCTGAGCGCAATAAAATTTTATTGGGCAAACCATACTTTTCCAAATCAGCATAAACATAACCTTCCTGATGCTTTTTAAAAACCCCGCGCTTTAAACCCTCTTGGACAATTTCTTGACCCAGCTTGTAGTATTCACTTTCGTGATATTTTTCGTCAAAGTCGGGAATTTCTAATTCTTTCAAAGTTTGTTGATAGCCAATCAATACCCACTCAACTAAATTCTGCCAAATGGTTTTAACTTCTTTTTGACCATCTTCCCATTGGCGCAAAACTTTTTGGGCCTCTTTTTCTAATTCCGGATTTTCTTTCAATTCCCGGCCATACCGAGTATACAATTCCCCCACAAAATGATCGGGCTTTTGATTTAAATCTTTTGGGGTTTTTTTGTTGCCCCATTTTTGATAAGCCAAAATGGTTTTAGCTAAAGCAATCCCTCGATCATTATAAATGGTAGCGGTAATTACTTTGTAACCGACAAACCGTAAAATTTCAGTCATACTGTAACCCAAACAAATATTACGTAAATGACCGACGGTTAAGGGCTTATTAGTATTAGGGCTAAAATATTCAATCATTACTTTTTTACCCTTGCCAACTTTACTGCTGCCATAATCCTCTTTTTCTTTGACGATTTGTTGTAAAACCATTTTATGATATTGAGTTTTATCAACCACAAAATTTAGATACGGTCCCAGTGCTTGAACTTGAGTAATAATTTTGGTTGGTTTAATTTTGATTGCTAATTCGCTGGCGATTTGCTGAGGTGATTGTTTTAATTTTTTGGCCAACAAAAAACAGGGTACCGAGTAGTCGCCCATTTGATTATCTGGCGGGTATTCGATGTTGACTAATTTAGTTTTAAAGTCCGGCCCTAAAACCGCCTTTAGTAAAGAAGCAATTTCGTGTCTAATGGTTTTTTCGGCCCGACTATAGCTTGGAGAAAGGGTTTTTTTCATAAAAACTATTTAATACACCGCACTGGCCCGTTAGCTTTAATAATCTGACTAACGTCAACCGTTTGTGCCGTGCCGGCAATAGTATTATTTAAACTACTGCCAGCTTGAGGTATAACATAAAAAATCGAAGGCATCAACCGATAAGGCACTAAACCCATCAAATATAAATCCAACAAACTATATTGCCGCAAAGAGGCGTCCGACAAACTGGCCAATTTAGAACTAAAGGTGCTATTGCCATTATCAACCCAGCCCGAACCGCCCAACGGTGAAATAAAACCATCATAAATATTCCAATGACTATAATCATCGTCTCGTAACAAAGAAAAATCTTTCTCCCCCGCTGAATTGGTAAATGGAATGTAAGCCGCCCATTGATGCAAAAATTCATGCATAATATTGCCCAAAACCTGATCCATGCCAGCCTGACTATCAATACTGTATTTACCAATATCGCCCATCATAATTACCCCTTTGAGTTTGCCATTGCTGCCATAAGTTTTGGCCAGATTAAAAATGTCACGACCGATTCCCTGCAAGACGTTGCTGGCCGGCGAAAAATAAGCAATCTCGTTAGACTTATTATGAACAATTTTAAAATTGGTAAAAACAATCAAAAAATCAAAAACATCAGGGTTTTGGTTATAGAAACTATTTAATAATTCCGCTTGAATTTCGTAAGTGCCGTCGTCTTTTGGTTTGATGTAATAACCGTCATCGGTCATAATCCGAGTGGGATAATCAACATTCATGGTAGAAAAATTGTTGGTGACAAAATTAAATCGGCCAGGAATATTTTTTTTGATTTGTTGAATTTTATCAATTTGGTCAACCGAATAATTTTGATTGGTTAAAAATATTACGCCTGCTTTTAAATTTTTATTTTCACAATCACGATTATCAATATTGGGAGTGGCAATCGGATTAAAAACAGCGTTATCAAAACCAACAATTGGTTTTACCAAAGAATAATAACTGCGACTAGATACTACCGCATCGCTTAAAGCAAAACGATTAGCCTTAACATCGGCCGCAGAAGCAAATGGTCGTAGAATATCGCGCTGTTTGTAAAAATATTGGTTAGTACCTTTTTGTAAAAACAACAAATCATCGGGGAATTGATAATCTTTATCAATGGTTGGACCAATAATGTAATCGCCAAAAAATACTTCCGGCAAACTAACCAGTCGGCTTTGCCAATTATCACCATAAAAATTTACTAACAAGTCCGGATCAGTAATCTGGCGCAAAACCCCGCCTTGTTCAACTGCATAAATGGCGTCAGCGCTGGGGACTTTTACCAAATATTTACCGGGCCGCAAAGTAATATTTTTACCTAACGACAAAGCAGCCAAATAATCCGGAGAAACTTTTTTAACTAAAGAAAAATCGGCGCCATACCAACTTTGATAAGTAACCAGATTTGGAAAAGCATGACGCACGCCAAAGCTGTCCAGATAATAGACAGTTGAAGAATTGTCGGTTTTAATCAGTTGATCAGCCGCAAAGATTGGCGGGATGATTAAAAAATTGATTGTTAGAATTAAGCTTAAAACAATTACCTTTTTTAACATTTTCATAAAAAAATTCTAGCATTTTTCCGCCTAAAAAACAAGCCAAAAAAAATGGCTCCCGATTTGTTTGATAACAAACGGGGAGCCTAGATTCAACATAGCGCAAAGGGCATAACCGAGCTGACGACGGTTCGAATCAGAAGGGAGTAACCGTCGGAGTCGGTGTAACAGTAAAGGTCGGGGTTGGCGTCGCGCAGCCAGCATAGCTGAAGTATGTCTGGTTGTCGCTTGGCTGGTCGTCGGGTTTGATCCGATTGTAGCCGCTGATCTTGAGCCTGGCCAAGGTGACCACGAAGCAGTGGCTACTGACATCCATGTTCGCCCGCCGAACTTTGACTATCTGGCTGAAACCGGGCTCAAGCACCCCGGAAGTTGCCAAACGACGTGAACCGGCCACCAAGTCATCGGGTGAGAAGAGTTCGTCGTGCGAGAGGCGTTGGACGATCACAATTTGCGATTTGTCCAACGGCTGATAACCGAGGTTGATGATTTCGTAGGTGCCCTCGACGATTGATTTGCCTGGATGCTTCGGGTCCGAGGTAATGGCCATGCCTTGAAAACGAATAGCCACGTTTTTTTTCGGCCGTCAAAGTTGGAATCGGAGACGGGGTGGGGGTGGGACTGGGAGTCGGGGTTGGAGTTAGGGTGGCACAGCCGCCGTAATTGAACCAGACTTGGTTGTCACTCGGCTGGTCGTCGGGTTTGATCCGATTGTAGCCGGTGATTTTCAGTCTAGCCAGAGTGACCACGAAACAATGGCTGTTGATGTCCATGTTGGCCCGCCGAACTTTAATCAACTGGCTTTCACCCGGTTCGAGTACGCCTGAGGTTGCCAACCGGCGCGAACCAGCCACCAGATCATCGGGCGAGAAAAGTTCGTCGTGCGAGAGGCGTTGAACAATCACAATTTGCGATTTGTTCAACGGCTGATAACCGAGGTTGATGATTTCGTAGGTGCCCTCGACGATTGATTTGCCCGGATGTTTTGAATCCGGAGAAATCATCATGTCTTGAAAAGAGATAGAAACGTCTCTTGAGTAGAGCGACTCAGGAGGTGGAGTTTCAGTTGCATTGGCCGTTGGCGAACTGGTAGGGCTAGCAGTCGGGGTTTCGGTTGGTGTACTTGATGAAGTTGGACTCGGTGAAAATGAAACCGTGGGGCTGGGCGTTAAACTGACCGTTGGCGATGGAGTAGATGTTTGAGTCGGTGACCATGATGGCGTCGGAGTTTCAGTTTTCGTTGGAGTAAACGAGGCCGTGGGACTAGACGTTTCCGAAGGACTCGGCGACGGTGACGGAGTTTCTGAAGGTGTCGGACTGAAAGTCGGCGACATGGTCAAAGAAGGTGTTGGTGAAACAGTCAGACTCGGAGTCAGGCTAACCGTCGGGGATGGGGTAAAACTCACAGTCGGCGAAGGTGTCATTGACGGAGTCAGACTCGGAGTGGCTGAGGCTGTCGGCGACGGGGTTGGAGTTTCTGAAGGTGTCGGTGAAGGCGTAGAAGTTGGAGTGCTTGATGGATAGACTGTAAACTGGATGATTTTGACATTGTTACTCTCGTCCATCTCATCAATCAGTCCGTCTGGATCGATGATTGCCACCGCTTCATATTCGCCAGGCGGAAAACCATCGAAATCAAAGTTGGCATATCTCGGCCAACCTCTTTCAAGACCATCAATTCCAGCGGTTTGACTCGGCCCATCAGTGATTTCCACCTTGACGGTGGACGGACTTAAACAATCCGCATAACCATCATTGAGACCAATCACCTGGAAACCAATCCGATCACCTTCATAGAAAGTGCCGGTTGTACCAAAACCGATCAGTTTCAAGTCTGATTTCAAATCAGCTTGGGTTAAAACCGTCAGTGGGTATCTGGCGGAAACGCCATCGACTGCTTTGTCCACGACGTCCAGACTATTTGACCCTTCGAGCTTGATATGGGCCATCAAGTAGTATTCGCCTGGACTTGACAGATACAGATCGGCGGTAAGGAATCGATGTTGTTCGCCCGGGTTGAGAGTGTTGAGGTTATTGAAACCTCCTGATTGATTGATCGCCTGGCCATATTGATTGTAAACGAGCAAATATGGATCGTAGAAAGTAATCGCCGACTCTGTGTCATTGATTACCGTCACAAATCCATTAATTGAACGCCCAGTCAAATGTGGCTCAGCCTGTAGTGGTTCGATTTCCGCCGCTAAAGTCAACGGCGAAGATTGGTAGACGCTTGGAGTTGGAGTCGGGGTCGGAGTAGTCCAAGTTGACGGATGAACGGTGATAGTAACCTTTTCGGATTGAATACCACGAGCGGTGTAGAGTTCCGCCCAAACCTGGGCTGTACCTTCGTTATTGCCAGACATTGAACCCCAATCAGCGTCAATTGACACGATCGAGTTGTCAGACGAAACATACAACACACGCTGATCCGGCATTGGTTGGCCGTACTGGTTATAGACCGTCGCATGGACATAGGTGTAAGGATCACCAACCCGCAATTCCAAACTGTCAACCGTTAAACCAATGTGATCGACAACAGCTGGCGGTAGAGGTGTAGGTGGTGGAGCCGGTTGGGTGGTAATCGACAGTGTGTTGCTCCAACCCAATAGGATCCCACTGAAACTGTAAGCGGCCAGTTGATACGAATAGGTGTGATTTGGTTCCAGTGGAAAATCGTCAAAATCGGAACTAACCGACTTGACGATTAATACCCCGTCACGAAACAGGTAGTGAGCTGGCGTAAGAAACTGAGTGTCTTCCCACGACAGATAGATTGAAGACGAGTCTTCGGCGTGGCCAGAAAGAGTGATGTTACCAGCTTGTCCAGGACTCATCACGGTGATTTCATTCGAGCGTTGGAGTTCTTGACCATCGCTGTCAAAAGCCGCCACCTGATAGATCCTGACGCTGCCGGGTTGACGATTAGCCTCGGTGAAAGTTTTGAGATTGGTCGAGCCGATCTCGTTTCCATCGCCGTAGATGCGGTAGAGGTTGGCGGTCGGTCCGCCGCTCCAGATCATGGTGTTGTTATTCTGAGAGGTAGTTTCGGCGGCCAGCTCCAAAGCGCTCAATTCACCGGTCGGCTCGAAAGCATAGACAAAGCTACCGTCATAACGATAGAGGTCCACGCTGCCGCGCTTTAGATAACCGTTTTCGAACAGCTGGATACCTTCGACGGGGTTGTACTCGCTGATTGGGATACCAACGGTTCGGCCGGTGCCATCTTCCATTGGAATATCTGGGCCATACCGACCGTTGTGGCCATGCCGATACCATTCCCAGACATTGCCGGAGAGCAGATAAGCTTGAGTGCCCCATAGAGGATCGTAGATGATGATGGATTCCTGCCCATCGGCTCGACGAAAGTTCTTGCACAGATAACGGAAAGGTTCCCAACGATGAACGTAGATTCCCCCGCCATCATCCATTGACCAACCGACTCCGGCTAAACCACCATGGCGATTGTAGCAATCAACGATAGGCTGAATGGTTGTCACGCCGTCTTTCACAAGGCCTGGTGGCGCTTCCGAATTTCCGTCGATGATCACTGAGCAGTATTGTTTATCTAGAAGCTTCCAAGAGGCAATGAAAGTGTCGAGTGGATAATGATTGTGAGATCCATTAAGATCATTACCGTAGTGGTCACCATAGGTATGCCCTGGATCGTTGACATAGACATCTGTATCAGAGATTCCAGTCAGAACCATAAAATGACCATTCTTTTTCGTCGCATAGTCAACCATATTGATACGCACAGCGACGATTACTGGATTACCGGCTTCCAATGCCTGACGCAGAGTATCGATGTCTGGCGAATTAGACTTGATGACTCTTTGGAAGCCGTAATACTCCTTGGCAATGCGCACGAGATCATCAGCATTAGTGACCATCCCATTGTAGTCATTTACGCCTGAGATGATTTTCCTGTCCACCATCCAGTCATCGAGGTTTTTGATGTGTTGTTCGGTTGGGGTAAAGTGGAGATGGTAGGCCGCCACCATTAATGTGGCTGTTGGACCACAGTTAAGACTGACACTAAAGGCTGTTCCAGGCCGATATTGAGCCTTAAATGGAACATCAAGTTCAATACAGTGAGCTGTCGTCGTAAAGACGAACATTAATACAACAAACATCCTTGCAATTAGCGAAGTCTTCATCGGACTTCTCCTTTCAGTTGTAAAGTACAGTGACTCCTAAAATAAAAAACCCGAGGGGAGTCTCCAGGGGTTTATCATAAACCTAAAACATAGTTTGAGATTTAAGAAAACCCCCTGCGCTATGTTAAAAAAAATAAAAATTCAAGTTACTTTCCTATATCAACACCATATACAAACTTACCAAAAATATTACCATAGATATCTCTAAGCCCGCCTACAACAACCGATATTCCTGCTTCTTGTCCAGGGTTCCCACCAAGAAGAGCCATGTCAAAAATGATGGTAATTTCTTTCAATTCATCATTATATACGATAGTACCAGGAACCTTATCTTCAATGCCCCACAAAACATAAAATGTATCATTAGAAATAGATGATTGGTCTATAGAATTATTAAAAAAAACGGAAACACTTTTTAATTCTCCATGCACAACTTTTTGTTTATCTACCAAGCTAGAAGTTGTTCCTTCTGGTACCCTTTTAACAATCTTAAGGGTAGAAGTACTAATACCAATAGTTGAATTTTCCATCTCGACATCTTGGTTAACATTGACTGCTGGCTGATTTGAATCTAATTCTGATTTTGGTATTACTATCACTCGTCCGGTATTACCCTGGATGGCGACATTAGCTGACGGCTTTAATTGACAACCTGAAAAAACCAGACTGAAAACTATCAAAGTAATTGCGATTGTTATTTTTTTCATAATATTTTAGTTAAAATTTTTGGGCTTCATATCTTACAATCGATAATGAAGCCCGGACTATTCACTCCTGATGAGATTGCACCCAGGTCCTGATAATCTGTTTCCAGCCATCCGAACGCCTATTGAAGCGATTCTTGACATAAACATAATTCAAGACATAAGCATCTTCTCCAGGAGTTGGCCCTCTTCCGTTCTGAACCATTGGCCCTATGATCTTTTCACAGGTATAGCCCCAACATTCAGCTTCGCTGTCGATAAGTTGGTCGAGCGTTAGCGTTTCAGGTTCAATGCGCCAATATTGCTGGTTGTGAGCATGATAATATTCATGGCAAACTACCATAACCAGCTCATCTTCGAAATGCCGTCTTGCGACTTCAACGCTTGGCCAAGTTGCCACCCGCCGATTAGAAACCATATCAACCCATTCGCCCATCCAAAATACTACTTCTGGTTTTGACAAACTCTCGTCGGCAGGAATCGTAGACGCAAAGGCAGAGTGGCCAGTTACCCCAGAAGCATATATGAGAACCTCCTTATCTCTCGTTCCCATATTTTCGATGGCATCGCGAAACTCCCGGCGAACAGAAGCTATTGGGTAGTTATCATAAAGATAACCAAGAGCAGGCATGACAACTTCCTTATAGGCCTGTAATGCTTCCTCTTCGGAAAGCTGCTTCATATCAGTGTTTGCAGATCTTTTTCCCCCACCAAAATGAATAATTTGCCTGCCATCAGGCAGATCAACCACTGGGACAGAAGAATCGTAGCCGCTGGGAGAAGCTGAACTGTTGGGATTGCCTCTGGTTGATGCTGAGATAGAACTCCGACAAAAAAGCAGCGACAAAAAAACAATCAACGAAGTAATAATCAACAGATACTTCAACCAAGCACGGCGCGGACGCATTTTAGCTTCCTTAGCCTTCATATTACGCTTCCGTTTTGACATGGTAGTAGACCTCCTTGATTCAATGTGCATTGGAGAATTAAAGTCCTCCTGCAAACCTTAGGCTTTATAGCAGAACTCTAAAAAACCAATTGATCCATTTTTCCTGACCCGTAGTAGTTGAAGGCTATTTCGGGAGCTTCAGGCTCAACATAGCGCGAAAAGCTCTTAAGCCCCCGAAACAATTTTCAAACTATTTTTACCCCAGACCAAATCTTCAAAAACTATCCTGTGAGCTTACAGCTCAATCCCGATATTCTTCTGGACAAATCACCGCGCGAAAAATAATATTAATTCCTTCTTCCGGGCTCGTAGGCCTGCCTACCGGCAGGCAGGCTCAACCCCGCATTACTCAGGGCTTTCAGCGGGACTCTAGGCTCAACATAGCGCGAAAAGCTCTAACAGTCCCACTGGAAAACTTAAGCAATTTATGCGGGGCAGACCACCGCGCGAAAAGCTCTAAGAGCCCAGAAGAAAAAATCAATCCCTTTTATGTTAATGTGATATTTTCATCAATTTGCAATCCATCATTTCACCATTGGGCAGCTTAACTTTAATAATTTGAGGGTAACTCTTACCCAATAAAGCTTTGGCAATCGGCGACAAAAAAGAAACCTTACCATGACTCAAATCGCCTTTTGGCAAATCAACGATTTCCAATTCTTTAGCTTCGTTGTTGATTATCACCAAAACCTTATCCCCAATTTTGACTTGCTTAGCAAACATAATGTTAATTAAATTCTAAATTCTAATATCTAAGTTCTAACTAAATTTAAAATACAAATCACCAAATTAAAATTGTTTACTCTTTTCTATGATCGCACCGAATATCTTCATCAGCTGGCTTGATTCATCAATTAACACCAGTCCAACCGATTCATGACCCTTATTGGCTTCAACCAATAATTTTAACCAAAGTCGACTTTCTTTAGCCTCCTTGCGACAAATCTTAATCCGATGATAAAAATCTTTTTTACTCAATGATTCATTCGCTTCAATATAATTAGCCGCTACCGAACCAGACGATCTTACCAATTGAACAATATCATTTCGGTCAATAAAATTGGCTGGCAAGCCCCTGACAAAATCTCTAACCGACTTGGCATAATTCTGAGTCCTATCCTCAAGATCATAAATTTTTGAATTTTTTATTTCTGACATTATTTAGGATTTAGAGATTAGAATTTAAGATTTTAGGCTATCACTAAGTTTTTTCTAAAAGTTATCCCCATTTTTTGCGACGGCGCTAGCTTGCGACGGCGCAAAGTTGTTTTAACCATTTTTGCCAAAAAATATTTATTTTTTAAAATTTTTTTAAAGAACTTTTTGTCTTTTTGCGACGGCGCAAATCGAATTGACGGCGAATTACCTACTTTTATTTTAGCAATTCTACAACTTTTGTCAACTTTTAATTAATCCAAAATCAATTAAGGCCTGAGCTTGTCGAAGGCCTAAGATTAATAATAAAACACTCCCTTCGACTGCCACTTTACCGCTTGAAACTCCGCTCAGGGGATAACAATATTAGTGCCTGAGCCTGCCTGCGCAGGCAGGCTTGTCGAAGGCCTAAGATTAATAATAAAACACTCCCTTCGACTTCGGATCGCTTCGCGCTCCTCCGCTCAGGGAATAATAGACTAACCAGGTCCCCACTCGCCTCTAATTAATTTCTCTTTCTTTTTTCTGGTCCAACCTTTAATCTGTCTTTCTCTAATTCTAGCGTGTTCCAAATTTTCATATTCTTCTAGATAAACCAACCTTTTTGGTTTATGAATTTTTGTATATTCACCACCCAAACCAAAAAGGTGCTGTTGCCACCGCAAATCTGGATTCCAAGTCATACCGGTATAGTATGATCTATCTTGGCATTCTATAATGTATATATACCACTTCCACTTATTCATAAAAAACGCCCAAAAAATGCGCGCCATGTTGATAACAATTGACTATTAACAATTAACTTGTTGATTTATAAAACTACTTACTCTTCTTTGGTTTTTCCTCCCCTTTCAAAAACTTCGAGGCCGGTTCGCCAGCTGTGTAGTTGGTTGTTTTCGGTCCTGCTAGTGGAATAGTAAAGAAGAATCTTGATCCTTTATTAATACCGGCGGTTTCGGCACCCAAAATACCATGATGAGCTTCAATAATCATTCTAGCCACGTATAAACCCAAACCCGTCCCTTCGGTGTGAACTTTAAAGCTGTCTTTGCCCCGAGAAAATTTCTTAAACAAATATGGCAAAGTTTCTTCGGCCACTCCCATACCATGATCTTTAACCGCAAACGTAATTGAACCTTTTGGTGCTTCTTCAATTGAAACTTCCACGTCCCCCGTTTTGGTGTATTTAATGGCATTGTCGGTAAAATTCATCATCACTTCGTGAATCTTATTTTTATCAGCATAAACTGCTGGCAGAGGTTTTTTTGGTTTGTGATAAATTAATTTTAAACCTTTATCTTTAGCCGCTTTGGTTAATTCTTCAACCACGGTTGAAGCCATGTCTTCTAAATGAGTATCGGCCCATTCAAACTTTTGCCGGCCAGCTTCAATGCGCGAAATGTCGAGTAAGTTTTCCACTAAACCAATTAAACGT
>JAFGGX010000020.1 GCA_016930315.1 Candidatus Buchananbacteria bacterium | reverse complement strand
GGTTTCAGCCATTGTTGCTTATAATATAATATTAAATGATCATCAGGTGGCGTTTATGGCGCCAACCGAAATTTTAGCCAATCAGCATTTTGTTAATTTTAATCGGTTGCTTACCGGCAAAAAAATTAATATTGGTTTGCTGACCAAGGGTAAGTTTTTATTTAATCAAAAGGTTATCACTAAGCAAAAATTACTTAGAGCATTGAAAAATCATCAAGTTGACTTATTAATTGGCACGCATGCCTTAATCCAAGAAAAGGTAGTTTTTGATTCTTTGGCTTTAGCGATTATTGATGAGCAGCATCGGTTTGGAGTTGAACAAAGAAAAATTTTAAATCAAAAAAGCAACGACAAAAATGTTGCACCTCATTTTCTTTCGATGACGGCTACCCCGATTCCTCGGTCTTTGGCTTTAAGCTTCTATGGTAATTTAGATTTAACCACCATTAAAACTTTACCGGCTAATCGGAAAAAAATTATTACCAAGGTGGTCAGAAGCAAACAAAGACAAAAGATTTATCAGTTTGTTTCTCAAGAAATTAAAGCCGGCCGCCAAGTATTTTTTGTTTGTCCATTGATTGATCCGTCAGATAAATTAACCGCTAAGTCGGTTAAAGAGGAATTTATTTTTCTTAAAGAAAAAATTTGGCCGCAATTTCGAGTTGGTTTGCTGCATGGGCGATTGAAAATGGAAGAAAAAGAAAAAATCATGAACCAATTTGTCGATCATCAAATCGATATTTTAGTAGCTACTTCAGTCATTGAGGTTGGAATCGACGTGCCAAATGCTAGCGTGATGATCATTGAAAACGCTGAAAGGTTTGGATTGGCTCAGCTTCATCAATTGCGTGGTCGGGTTGGGCGAGGGGAAAGCCAATCGTATTGTTTTTTGTTGACCGAAAAAAATGATCCAAAAACCATTGATCGTTTAACCGCCTTAACCCAGAGTAATAATGGCTTTGAATTAGCGGAAAAAGATTTAGAATTTAGAGGCCCTGGTGAATTTTTTGGGGTTAGCCAAAGTGGTTGGCCGGAGTTTAGGATTGCAAGTTTATTTGATTTTCAATTTTTAAAAATCGTTAATGAGGCAGTTAAAAAAATTATTGACCAAGATCCAAATTTAGATAACCATCCATTACTTAAAGAAAAAGTTTATCAGTCAAGAATGGCTACTCATCTTGAATAGTATTTATTTTAATCTGATTTGGTAAATATTTCCGTCGGTTTTTGAAGTAAAATATAGAAATTGTTGATTGGCGTCAACCACCAAATTTTGAGCATTTTGATTTTTATCAGGCGTAGCAATTAAATTTTTAGTGCCGGAGTTTAAGTCAATTTTATATAGGTCAGTTGGCGAGTTATCTAAATCATTTGGGAATATGCCGGCTCCTTCATCTAGTCTTTGGGGGACAGCACAATAAACAATGTTATTATCAGCAAATGTGCATTTGTCTGCCCAAGTGCTGATTTGGAGGCTTTTGTTTACCTGACCGATAGTGTCGGCTTGAGTAGTAGCGATAAATAGATTGGGTTTTCCGTCATTTTGGCTATTATAAACGCTATAAAGCAACCGGTCACCATTTGGCGACCAAACATTTCTAAAATCTCTGCCTTGGATGGTCAAAGATTTAAAATTTTCTTTATTTAAGCCCACAAAGTATAAAGTTTGTTGGTCGACATTTCTATCCTCACTAAACATTGCCACCATTTGGTTGTTAGGTGACCAAGACGGGTAAACGGTTTTATCTTTGTCGCCCAAACTTTCAATTTTTACCGCGCTTGAACCATCGGCCTTGGCAACTGCTAACCAACGATTATCAACGGAGTCTCCTATACTTTTGAATACGATTTGGCTGCCTGATGGAGAAAAATTAAAATCTTTCCAGTGCGCCGGCAGGGTGGTTTGTTTATTGGTGGCAAAATTGTATAAGATGTTTGATCCGTCGGGGTATTCTAAAATAGCCTCATTTTTGTTAGGTGACCAAGTCACTTGCGATACGTCATAAAAAATTTGGCTACTCAATGGGGTAATTTGTCCACTTTGGTCAATTCGATAAAACAAACCGGAGTTTTTTTCGTAATATAATAAACCATTTTTGTTATTTGCTAATGTCAGTCCAGAGGTCGGCGAAGTGGTTAGCGCGTTGGTGATGGTTTTTCCACCATTGGCGATGCTGGCCGCTGAGGCTGGTTGGCCGGTAGTCTGGTTGATATTTTGTTGATTATCGGTACCTTGGGGCAATAGTCCAGTGGTTGAGTTGATTGGAATATTTACATTAGTGTTGGCATTGGGCAAACCGCCGGTAGCGTTTATGTTTTGATTACCGACTGGAATTTGGCTAGCGCTAGGCTTAAGTAAAAAATAATAGAGTAGGTAGCCAAGCATAATGATGGTTAGTAAAAAGCCAATTAGTATTACTATCTTTTTCCAATTTATATTCATATTTTTATTGAGTCATTATTTTTTTTATTGCTTGAAACATTATGTCAAGACTGTCAGGTGGATTAACATAAATATGTACAATTATTATAATAAAGACTGCAAGAGTTAAGGTGGCAAATAACGCTACCATGATAATAATCGGTTTTTCGATTTTTTCTTCTAAGCTGGGTTTTGTTTTTTTGTCTATTCCCAAAAATTTTTTTATTTGGCCAAAAAAATCTAATAGTATACCAAGCCAAGCCAGCCCGATTGTTCTATAGCAAAATTTGGTTATTATTTGGTATTTTTTGTCCCATAGGTTTTTAGCTACATTATTTTCAGGAACTTCTTTTTTTGTCTCATCTTTTTGTTTTGCTTCTTTATCTCGGGCCTCTTTGGTTGATTGATCAAAAATTCTTTTGGTAGTGCTGCCATTCGCTGTTGTATTTTTATTAGCTCGTCCTTGGTTTCTATAACTAGCTTGAGTATTAGAATTAAAGTTTGCTGGTTGACCCGTTCTGTCGTTTAATTGATTGTTATGAGTAGTCGACGTGTCTGGGTTATTAATAGTATCTCTGATTTCTTGTCTGAAGTTCCTGGCTTTTTTGTTTTCCATTGTATTTTCTTGTGTGGCTGGCATTTTTTTAATTTTCTAAAAAAATATTATTCAACAAAGATTTTATCGGATTTAATACTAACTATAATTTTTTTATTTTGATTTAATAAAATTTGGTTAGCAATTTTATTTTCAATTTCATCTTGAATAATTTTTCTGATTGCCCGAGCGCCAATTTCTTGGTGGCTGGCTTTTTTGGTGACAAAATTTATCAATTCTTTGCTGAAAGTGACATTAATATCAACTTTTTTTAACCTGGCAGCTAATTCTTTTAGCTCATTAATAGTAATTTTTTTGATAGTATTTTGATTTAATGGGTGAAAGACAACGATTTTATCCAGCCGATTGATAAATTCTGGTCGAAAATAGTTTTTTAATTTTTTTAATACGTTTTGTTCAACCATTGCAAAATTTTGATTGGCGGCCGCTTTTTGATTTGGAGTTTTGGCGTCAAAACCAATGCTGGCGCTTTGGTTAAAATCTTCTGAGCCGATATTTGAGGTTAAGATAATAATAGTATTTTTGAAATTAATTTTTTTACCAACTGCATCAGTTAAGTGGCCATCTTCTAAAATTGAAAGTAGTAAATTAAATATTTGAGGATGAGCTTTTTCAATTTCATCAAATAAAACTACTGAATACGGTTTCTTTTTCACCGCGTCAGTTAATTTGGCCCCTTCTTTATAACCAACGTAACCAGCCGGCGAACCGATTAGTTTTGAAGCATTAAAACTTTCAGCAAATTCGGACATGTCTAGTCTAATTAGGCAATCATCACTGCCAAAAATTTGCCGAGCAAGTACTTTGGCAGTTTCGGTTTTTCCAACACCCGATGGCCCCATAAACAAAAATGAACCAATCGGCCGGTCGGCATTGCTGACCCCGGTTCTTGATCGACGAATAAATTCGGCCACTGAATTGATGGCTTGGTTTTGGCCGATAATTTTTTGGTCTAATCTTTTTTCTAAATTAAGCAATCTTTTTTTGTCATTTACTAATAAGTCGTTGGCTGGTACGCCAGTAGTTTTGGCGATAATGTCAGCAATTTCTTTTTGGCCAATTATCTGGCTGTTTTCTTTTCTTTTTTGTCGGCGAGATTCTTTTAATGCTTCTAAATCTGAGAGTAAATCTTTTTCTTGGCTTTTATAATCTAAGGCTAGGTTAAAATTGCCAATTTCTACCAGTTCTTGTTTTTTTTCTTGAATTGTTTGCAATCTTTTTTCTAGTCTGATGATTTCTTTTAGTAATCCGTCGGCGCTAGATTTAATTTTAATGGCCGAGGCCGCTTCGTCAATCAGGTCAATGGCTTTGTCTGGTAGAAATCGATCAGTAATATATTTTTCGGATAATTCAGCCGCTGCTTTAATCGCGTCGGGGCTGATTTTTACGCCGTGAAAATTTTCGTAATTATTTTTTATGCCATTAAGAATTTGAATGGTTTTTTCTACGCTTGGTTGATCAATATGAACCGGCTGGAATCTTCTTTCTAAGGCAACATCGCTTTCAATATACTTTTTGTAATCTTCGGTGGTGGTTGCGCCAATGCAGCGGAATTCGCCTCGGGCTAAAACCGGTTTTAAAATATTAGCCGCGTCCATTGAACCGGTCGCCGCTCCAGCGCCAGTGATATTGTGGATTTCATCGATAAAAATAATAATATTAGGATCTTTTTTAAGTTCGTTAATAATTTGTTTTAAACGATTTTCGAACTCACCTCGAAAGCTAGTACCGGCAATTAATGAACTTAAGTCCAGGGCATAAATTTTTTTATTTAGTAATACTTCCGGCACTTCTTTGTTCAGGATTTTTTTAGCTAACCCTTCGACAATCGCGGTTTTACCTACTCCCGGGTCGCCTAAAAGAAGGGGATTATTTTTATTTCTTCTAGCTAAAATTTGAATTACCCTTTCAATTTCTGCTTCTCGGCCAATCACTGGGTCAATCTTTTTTTGCGCTTGGCTGGTAGTTAGGTTGGTAGCAAAAAAATCAAGCGCCGACGGTTGGCGGGTGTTGGTGTAGTTTTCAGTTTGGTCGTTATTTTCTGGATGACTTTTGTAGGCTTCCAGAGCGCCGAGTAAATCAGGAAATTTAGAAGCACTGTTAAGCACTCTAGCTAAGTCTCTTTTTATTGATTCAAATTCGTCACCATTTTTTTCATTGGTTAATAATTTTTGGATTGTTTCGTGGTTAATATTAATTAAACCGGCCAATAGATGTTCAGTGCCAATATAATTATGACCATTACGATAAGCAATCAAAGCGGCTTGTTCTAAAGTTTCTAAGGCTTCGGTCGACAGTTCGGGCTTTACTTTGGTGGTTTTTTTTAGTTTTTTATTATCATTAATCGCTGTTTTTATCCTTTGGCTATTTAGATTAATTTTATTTAAAACATCAACACCAATGCTGCCTTTTTGACAGCTAATACCATAAAGTAGGTGATCTAAATTCACATCTGTTTGACCCAAAGCCAAGGCTAAATTGAAAGCAGTTTTGATTGCCTGTTTTGAGTTGTTAGTAAATTTATCGAATAAATTTTGCATTTTTTAAGCCATTGATTTTAAAGCGGTGATTCTTTCGTTAATCGGTGGGTGAGTAGAGAATAATTTAGCAAAAGTTTGTTTGCCTCGGCCAAATGGGTTGGCAATATAAAGGTGGGCGGTGGCGTTGTTGGCTTTTTTCATCGGGGTGTTATCGGCTGCAATTTTTTCTAAAGCGCTAGCGAGGCCCTGGGGATAACGAGTTAACAAAGCACCGGAGGCGTCGGCTAAAAATTCTCTTTTTCTCGATATTGCTAGCTGAATAATTTTACCAATAATCGGCGAAAGGATTAGCAAAATTAGGCCAATGATTAATAAAATATAACGGATTTGACCTTCACCTTGGTTGTTGTTATTTTTTCGTCCGCCGCCAAAAAATTGGATCCGAATAAACCAATCAGAAAGCAACGCAATTAACCCAACCAGAACAATTACCACCATCATTAATCTAATGTCATAATTTTTTATGTGGGAAAGTTCATGGGCTAACACACCTTCTAATTCTTCATTTTCTAATTTTTCGATTGCGCCGGTAGTAACGGCAATAGAGGCGTGGTTTGGGTCGCGGCCGGTAGCAAAAGCGTTAATGGCTGAATCATTAATCAAATAAACCTTGGGCATTGGTAGTCCGGCGGTGATGCTTAAATTTTCAACCAGCCGATAAAGATATTGGTTTTCTTGTTTTGTAATTGGCCCTTTAGCTCCGGCTGTAGTTAAGGCCAGGCGATCGCCTTTGTAGTAAGAAACCAAAGACATTACAATTGCAATAATGGCCGCTAGAATTACGGCATTAATTCCCAGGTCAGTGTTTTCGGCAAAAGCCCAGCCAATCAACATTACTACGACAAAAAACAAAATAATTAAAACGGCGGTTTTTCTTTTGTTACTGTCGATTTGTTTGTACATTTTGGTAAGTTCTAAATTCTAATTTATAATATCTAAACAAATTCCAACGTTTAAATTTTGAACAGTTAAATTCAAGTATCTGCGTGAGTTTTGGGTTTCTTTAAAATTTAACTTGGACGTTTTCTTTTTCTTCACCGGCGGCCTGGAAGAAGTCAAAAGCTTTGAAACTCAACATGCCGGCCACTAAGTTATTAGGAAAAACTTCAATTTTAGTGTTAAAGTCTCGAACGTTGCCGTTGTAAAAGCGCCTAGCTGCTTGAATTTTATTTTCCGTATCAGACAGTTCGTCTTGGAGTTGCAGAAAATTTTGGGAAGCTTTTAAGTCAGGGTAGTTTTCAGCGACGGCAAATATTGATTTTAAAGTGTTAGACAAGGCATTTTCGGCCTCACCTTTGGCTTCGATTCCTTGAGCATTTATGGCTTTGGTTCGGGCTTCAGTTACTTTTTCAAAAACTTCTTTTTCGTGAGTGGCGTAACCTTTAACAGTTTCAATCAAATTAGGGATTAAATCGTGGCGCCTTTTTAGTTGGACATCAATATCGGAAAATGCTTCTTTGGTACGATTTTTTAGCTTGATTAAGCCATTAAAAACCGCAATTAACCAAAATATAATAACGGCGATAACGGCAATGATAATCCAAAGAGTAGGGTTCATAATTATTTTTTCCTTTTTAGACACTTTTTAAATTTTTTTAAGTTGTCTAAAATTAGTTTTTATGTTAAAATTTTAGTTGTTAGCTATCTTTCGACTGTGTTATTATATAACAAAATAGGGGGTCTAGTCAAAGTATTGGTAAGATATTATTTTGTTTTTAAACAAATTGCTTTGGTTAAAGTATATCTGATTATTTTTTAAAAAAATGTCACTTTTTTCTTCTTCGCAAAATAGTTATTTGGGCATTGATTTTCATAGCAACAATGTCAAGGTTGTCGAATTGAAAAATGAAAATGGTCGGCCTAAATTGGTCACCTATGGTTATGTTGATTTGGGTTTTGATCAAAAAATGATTGGAACAGACAAAAACAATCAAGAGATTATCGCCAAAGTGATTAGCCAAGTTTGCCGTCAAGCTAAAACCACCACTATCAATGTGGTTTCAGCCTTGCCGGCTCATTTAGTTTTTGGTTCAATTTTAACTTTATCAGCATTACCAAAAAAACAGTTCACTGATGCTATTAATAAAGAGGCCGAAAAAGTAATTCCTTTGCCGTTAAATCAAATGGTGTTGGACTGGAAGATATTAAAAAATAATACTGTTCAAGGCTCGATTAATAAAAATGGCAAAGAACAAAAAGTTGATTCTTTGGGCAAGGTTGAACGGCGGAAAAATTTAAAAATTGAAGCAGAGAAAAAGGCGAAAACGGTTCGGATTCTTTTAACTGCTGCACCAAGAGAAGCAGTTAAAAATTATATTAATATTTTTAAACTGGCTAAGTTGAATTTATTGACTTTAGACACTGAACAGTTTTCTTTAATCAGAAGTCTGGTTGGTAATGACCCGTCAGCTTTGATGATTGTTGATATTGGTTTTAAAGTAACTAATGTCATGATTGTGGTTGGCGGAGTGACTTTTATGCAGCGCAGTGTTGAAGTTGGCGGTGGATTAATTACCCAATCAATCGCCAAAAGAATGCAGGTTGATTTATCAAGAGCTGAACAGTTTAAGTATGATTTGAGTGTTACTAAAAGCCAGGATCTTAAACAATCTGTCCCCGAAGATATTAATGTAGTTTTACAGGCAATTTTTGATGAGATTAAATATTCACTGGAAATTTATCAAAAACAAGGCACAATTCCAATTGAAAAAATTATTCTAACCGGCGGTTCGTCGTTGTTGTTGAATTTGCCCGAATATATGTCCTCAGTTTTTAATTTGAAAGTTTTTCGTGGTGATCCTTGGGCGCGGGTAATTTATCCCGATGAATTAAAGCCGGTTTTAGATGAAATTGGCGCTCGATTTGCCGTTTCGGTTGGTTTGGCGATGCGCTACATTGAATAATCATTAATTTAAATAATCTGAACTTATTTAAGCATTTAACCGCCCGTAAAGTTTTGCCGGCCAAGCATATTTCTGATTTGGCTGAGTTTGGCGATAATGATCAAATTTTAGAGCATTGGCTTTTAAATCATAATTTAGTTGACGAAAAAGATTTGTTGGTTAGCAAGGCCGCTTTATTAAATTATCCGGCCATTGAATTGGTGGGTAAAAAACTTAGTCGAAATATTGTTCGTTTGATGCCGGTTGATTTAGCTAGCCATTATCAATTGGTAATTTTTGATCGGCAAGGCAATACATTGTCGGTTGGTTTGGTTGATCCGACTGACAAGCGGGCTTTGGAAATAATTCGGTTGATGGAATTTGAGTCGGGTTTAAATTTTAAAATTTTTGTTATTTCGTTAAGTAGTTTTAATTACGCTTTTGGTTTTTATAATTTGGATTTTCAGCATGATTGGCCGCATCTTTTAGATAATCATGTCAAAAAATCAGCGGCTCAGTTCTATGCCAATCAAGAAAAAAAGAATTCACAAAACATTATTAAACCAGTGCCGGCCAGCAAATTGATTTTGGTTATTATCCATCATGCCGTTGAGGGCCGAGCTAATGATATTCATATCGAACCGAGCGGATCAAGTGTTCAAGTGCGGTTTCGGTTTAATGGAATTTTGCATCCGAGTCTAATTTTACCAAAAGCTTCATTGGGAGAAATTCTGGATGAATTAAAATTGTTGGCTTATCTGGATAATGATCAGGCAGTAGATTTACAAGTTGGTGAATTTAATTTAAAAGTTGGTGATAGGGAAGTGAAATTTAGCTTGGCGACTTTACCATTAAAAAAAGGTGAAAAAATAATTTTACAATTAATTTAGCGGCCATTATCTTTTAGAGCCCTTGCTTATTACCCTATATCGTTTTAGAATAAAGGTATCAAATTAAATACTATGGCAATCAAAAAAGAAGCGAACACAACAATATTATTGGTAGAAGATGATGAATTTTTGTCAGAACTTTATGCCACCAAGCTAAAATTGGAGGGTTATAATGTAGTTTTGGCTAATGATGGCGAAAAAGGCTTACGTTTAGCTGGCGAAAAAAAACCAGACTTGATTTTGTTAGACATTATTATGCCAAAAATGGATGGTTTTGAGGTTCTAAAAGGTTTAAAGGAAAATCCGGCCACTAAATCAATTCCGGTAATTTTATTAACTAATTTGAGCCAAAAAGATGAGGTGAAAAAAGGCCTTGAGCTGGGCGCAGTTGACTATTTAATCAAAGCTCATTTTATGCCATCTGAGGTGGTCAAAAAAATTAAACAGATAATTAGTAATTTAGCTTAATATTTTTAAATTTTAATTAAAATAATTAGGAAGGAAAAACAAAAAATGAAATCCAAAAAAGGCTTTACGTTGATTGAATTTTTAATTTTGTTAGCCATTATCGCTTTAGTAATTATTGTTGCTTTATGGGGAATGAATTCAGCTCGGCAAAAAGCCAGAGATGCCAGACGGTTGGCGGTTGTCCAGCAGATTCAGTCGGCTTTGAATCTTTATTTTTTTGATTTTAATGCTTTTCCTGCCCCCTCTAATCAACCGGTTGTTCTTGGTACCGGCAGCGATTGCAATGGCGAAAGTTGTTCAACCATTAGCGCCGGTCGGGCCATTTCCAACGTTGCTTCCGGTAAAATTTATATGTCTTTAATCCCTGGTGATCCGAGTGGTAAGGATGGCAGTAAATGTTCAAGTAGCTCATCGACTGTTTGTAATTATGCTTATCAAGCGGTTGGTTCGGATAGCAGCCAATATGAAATTTGGTTTTATTTAGAAACGGCCACTGGTGGCTACCAAGCCGGCCCAAACTGCGCGACTGAGTTGAAGACCAATTCCGGTAGTTGCTTGCATTAACTTTATTTTTATAACTTAAATTAAAGGCCAGGCATGGAAGCCTGGCCTTTATAAAACTTTGTAGGTTTTGATTGGTTGGATTTTTACTGTTTTTAAGGTAAAATTAAGGCATGACTGGTTTATTTATTTTTATTTTAGGATTGGCGGTGGGGAGTTTTTTAAACGTGGTGGTTTATCGATTGCAAATTAAACAGTCTATCATTTGGCCACCGTCACATTGTCCAAAATGCCAAGCCCATTTAAGCTGGTACGAAAATTTGCCATTGGTGAGTTTTGTTTTTTTGGTTGGTAAATGTCGACATTGCCGGCAAAAAATTTCCTGGCAGTATCCATTGGTTGAATTGGCAACGGCTATTATTTTTTTACTCCTTTTCAATCATTTTGGCCTGACTACTCAACTAATGGTTTGGTTGGTTTTGGCTTGTTTTTTGATTATCATTTTTGTTTATGATTTAAGATATTCTTTGATTTTGGATGTAATTACCGTACCAGCCATTATTTTTATATTTTTAGCTAATTTATTTTTAGGTTTTGATTGGTTGGATTTGACCTTCGGGGCAATAATTGGCGGCGGATTTTTTGGGCTGCAATATTTGGTTTCTTCCGGTCGGTGGATTGGTGACGGCGACATTCGTTTGGGAATTTTGATGGGGTTGGCTTTGGGTTGGCAAATGACTATTGTTGCTTTATTTTTAGCTTATATTATCGGCGCGGCATTTGGGTTGATTTTAATTTTATTAAAGAAAAAAACACTGGCATCGGAAATTTCTTTTGGAACATTTTTAACTTTCAGTACGGTTTTAACAGTTATTTGGGGACCGCAAATTTTAGGTTTTTATCTAGGATTATTTTGATATGACTAAAGATCAAGCCAAAAAAAGAATTGATAAATTAGTTGAACAGATTGACGAGCTGCGTTATCGCTACCATGTTTTGAACGATCCAACTGTCACTGATGAAATTTATGATTCATTGGAACAGGAATTAGTAGAACTGGAAAAACAGTTTCCCGACTTAAAAAGAGTTGATTCACCCTTGCAACGGATTGGCGGCAAACCATTGGATAAATTTAAAAAAGTTCATCACCAGGTTCGTCAGTGGTCTTTTAATGACGCTTTTGACAGCGAGGCAGTTTTTGATTGGGAGCAAAGAATCAAAAAGATTTTAATTAAAGAAGTTGGTCAAGACGTTAAGCTCGATTATGTTTGTGAATTAAAAATTGATGGTTTGCACGTAGTTTTAAATTATCAAAAAGGAATTTTGCAACAAGCGGCCACTCGGGGTGATGGTCTGATCGGTGAAGAAGTTACTCAAAATATTAAAACGATTCAAAGTATTCCATTGAAATTAAAAAAGCCGCTTGACGTGATTGTCGAAGGGGAAGTTTGGTTAAGTGAAAAACAACTGGAAACAATTAATCAAAAACGAATCAAAGAAAATCAACCGCCATTTGCCAACCCGCGCAATGCCGCGGCTGGTACTATCAGACAGCTTGATTCTAAAATTGTAGCAGAAAGAAAGCTAGACAGTTTTATTTATGATTGGTCGGGTGGGAGCGATCAACCGCCAGCCACTCAAGCTGAAGAATTGGAGAGTTTAAAAAAAATAGGTTTTAAGGTAAATCAGGATTATCAAGTTTGTGGTTCAATTGATGAAGTTTTGGCTTTTTGGCAAAGTTGGGAAACAAAAAAGAAAAGCCAAGATTATTGGATTGATGGGGTGGTGGTTAAGGTAAATCAAAGGCGTTTCCAAGAAATTTTGGGCCATGTTGGCAAAGCTCCACGTTGGGCCTTGGCGATTAAATTTGCAGCTGAGCAAGTAACTACTGTTATTGAAGATATCCAGGTTCAGGTGGGTCGGTTGGGTACTTTAACGCCGGTAGCTAATTTAAAGCCGGTGAAATTAGCCGGCACTATTGTTAAGCGAGCAACTTTGCATAACGAAGATCAAATTAAACGGTTGGATGTTCGAATTGGCGACACAGTGGTAATTAGAAAAGCCGGTGAAATTATTCCGGAAGTGGTTTCGGTTTTGCCGAAAATGCGTAATGGCAAAGAAAAGAAATTTGTAATGCCAAAAAAATGTCCGGTTTGCGGTTCGGCGGTTGAAAAAAAAGAAATCACTGATCAAAAAAATGGCGAAAGCGTTGCTTATTTTTGCACTAATAAAAATTGTTATGCGCAAACCAGTCGGCAAATTATTCATTTGGTTAGCAAAAAAGCCTTTGATATTGATGGCCTAGGTGGAAAAATTATCGAACAATTGATGGCGGAAAGCTTGGTTAAAGATCAAGCGGATATTTTTAGTTTAAAAAGAGAGGATTTACTGCCGCTAGAAAGGTTTGCCGAAAAGTCCGCTGATAATTTAATTGAAGCAATTAATCAAGCTAAAGAAATAACTTTGGGTCGATTTTTGTATGCTTTGGGAATTCAACACGTCGGCGAACAAACGGCAATTGAATTGGCCAAAAAATTTGGCAGTTTGGAAAAAATTAAAAAAGCTACCCGACAAGATTTTGAAGCAATCGAAGATATTGGGCCAGTGGTAGCGAAAAGCGTTTATCAATATTTTAGTCAGCCAAAAAATTTAGATTTATTGAATAGAATTGTTGGCCATGGGGTAAGAATAAAAAATTATCAGCCCACAGTCGTCGGTGGTAAATTAGCCGGTAAAAAATTATTAGTAACCGGCACATTAGAAAAATTAAGCCGGGAACAAGCCAAAGAAGCAATCAGGAAGGCGGGTGGAGATTGGGTGTCGGCCGTGTCTAAGAATTTGGATTATTTGGTGGTGGGGCAAAATCCAGGGAGTAAGTACCAAAAAGCAAAAAGTTTAGGGATTAATATTATTAATGAAAAAGAATTTTTAGCATTAGTTAAATAATTTTTTTTAAAAAATGGAAAACCGACGCGATTGTCTGACCCGGTGGTCTGGACGGATGCGTCGGTTTTTCTAATTTGGCAGAGAATCAAGCCAGCGGCTTGTGTGTCAACACAGTGACATTCTCTGCGCCTATGATTGGAGGTGGATGATGAGGCTCTATTAGAATCCGAAGATTCCTCAAGAGGCGGTTCCCCATCATCCACCATAAGTTTTTGGCGCGCCTGGGAGGATTTGAACCTCCGACTATCCGCTTACCGTGCGGATGCTCTAGCCAACTGAGCTACAGGCACGCTTATTGGCCCCTGCTGGGATCGAACCAGCGACCACCGAAGAATAATAACTTCGGCGCTCTAGCCAACTGAGCTAAGGGGCAAACTTATAATGAGCAAAATTTTTGAGCTGCCTACCAGAGTCGAACTGGTGACCTTCCGCTTACCATGCGGACGCTCTACCAACTGAGCTACGGCAGCTCTTGTGCATAAATTTAGGTCGTGGCTGAGAAAAGCTTTACTGCATCAATTCTCAGCCACGAGACCGGTCAGCCGTTTCATCTTTTTTGTATAGTTTTCGGCACAAATATAATCTTATCAAGCCCATTAACACTTGTCAATAGTGATTTTTGCCGTTATAATGCTAGGGTATGAAATTAACTATCCAAGAAGTAGAAAAAATTGCTAATTTAGCCCGTTTGGGCTTAACTGATGCCGAAAAAGAAAAGTTTGCCAATCAGCTTTCTTCGATTTTGGATTACTTTGAACAGCTCAAAGAAGTCGATACCACCAATGTTGAACCGGTTGCCCAAATCACTGGTTTGGAAAGTGTGATGCGTGAAGATGAGATTAAAAATTGTGAACCGGAAGTGATGAAAGAATTGATCGATCAAGCACCAGAATCTCAAGATAATTTAGTTAAAACACGAGCAGTTTTTGAATAAGTAACAAGCGTCATTGCGAGTCCCGCGATCGCGGGACTCGCAATGACAGTATGAAGGTTATGGAACTAAATCAATTAACAATTAAACAAGCCAACGAAGGCCTGAAGAAAAAAGAGTTCTCTTCGGTTGATTTAACCAAGGCTTGTTTTGAACAAATCAAAAAAGTTGACGATAAAGTTAAATCGTTTATTAGTTTGACCGAAAATTATGCTTTAGATAAAGCTAGAAAAGTTGATGAAGTTGGTAATTTTTCAAATCCATTATCCGGTATTCCGGTTGGGATTAAAGATATTTATTGTACCAAAGGCATCAAGACTACCGCCGCTTCAAAAATTTTAGAAAATTATGTGCCGCCTTTTTCAGCCACGGCGGTCGAGAAATTAGAAGAACAAGGGGCGGTGATGGTTGGTAAAAATAATTTGGACGAATTTGCCATGGGTTCTTCAACTGAGAACTCTGGATTTTTCCCCACTAAAAATCCTTGGGATTTACAACGGGTACCGGGCGGCAGCAGTGGGGGCTCAGCAGCAGCGGTAGCTTCTGATCAATGTTTTTATTCATTGGGAACTGATACCGGTTGTTCAATTCGTTTACCAGCCGCTTTCTGTGGCGTCACTGGCTTAAAAGTTACTTATGGTCGGGTGTCGCGCTATGGTGTGATGTCTTATGCTTCGTCTTTCGATACTATGGGTCCGATCGCTAGGACGGTTGAAGACGTCGCTTTGGTGATGAAAACAATCGCCGGTCAAGATTTAAAAGACTCAACCACGCCGAATATTGTTGTTCCTGACTATAGTAAAGGTTTAGATCAAGAAATTAAAGGTTTAAAGATTGGACTGCCAAAAGAGTATTTTGCCGAAGGGGTAGACGAAGAAATGAAAAAAGTAGTTGAACAGGCAATCAAGAAGCTCGAAAGCCTGGGGGCAAAAATTGTTGAAATTAGCTTGCCTTTAACTAAGTATGCAATCCCAACTTATTATATTTTAGTTAAGTCTGAAGCTTCAACTAATTTGGAGCGTTATGATGGTATTCGTTATGGCCTATCAGCTCAAGCTAATAGTCTGATGGAAAAATATTTAGAAACTAGGGGAGCGGGGTTTGGTCCAGAAGTTAAACGCAGTATTATGATGGGTACTTATACTTTGTCTGCCGGTTATTATGATGCTTATTATAATAAAGCCGCTCAAGTCCGGACATTGATTAAGCAAGAATTCCAAAAAGCTTTTGAACAGGTAGATTGTATGGTTACTCCGTCAACTCCATTTACTGCTTTTAAGATTGGTGAAAAAGTTGACGATCCGCTGCAAATGTATTTAGCCGATATTTTAAGCTGTCCAATTAATATTGCTGGTGTGCCGGCGTTATCGGTACCTTGCGGTTTTGTTAAACCTAAAGATGGGGAAAATGAAATGCCGGTTGGCATGCAAATTATTGGTAAACAATTCGATGAACAAACGATTCTGCGAGTTGGCCATCAATATCAACAAGCCACTGATTGGCATAAACGAAAACCTGGATTAAAATAATTTTTGTTAATATGAAGACGGTATTATTTATTCAAGCTGGCGGAACAATAGATAAAAATTATATGGCATCAAGCGGTAATTATGGCTATAATTTTGAAATTAGTGAGCCGGCGGTAAAGTCTATTTTGGAGAGAATTAAGCCTGATTTTAGGTTTGAGATTTTGACTGTTTGCAGAAAAGATAGTTTGGATATGACAGATTTGGATCGGCAGAAAATGTTAAAAAAATGTCGTGATACAAAAGCTGAACATATTATAATTACTCATGGGACAGACAGATTTATCAAAACTGCTAAGGTTTTAGATGAAATTGGTGATAAAGTTATTGTATTAACCGGCTCAATGAAACCAGAAAAGTTTAAAAATTCTGATGCCGAATTTAATATTGGAACGGCGGTTGGCGCAATTAATTTTTTGAAAAATGGCGTTTATGTGGCTATGAGTGGAATGGTTTATTCTTGGAAAGAATACCAGAAGTTAAAGAAAGCTAAATAAAATTTTTATTCAAATTTTAAAACCCCGCTTTTAAGCGGGGTTTTAAAAATATTTTATTTTTAATTTAAGCTAATAAATAGCCGCCATCAGCCACCACTAAACTACCCGTCATATAGCTAGCTGCATCGCTGGCTAAAAACAAAGCCACGGTGGCCATTTCATCGGGGTTGCCAAAACGTTTCATTGGAATTTTTTGGGCAAAGGCATTGGTTAAATCGCCGGCCTTGACCCCGCCTTTAGTTGATTCTTCTACACCCTCAGTGGCAACGCCGCCTGGAGCAATAGCGTTAACGCGAATATTTTTATCAGCCATTTCCAGTGCAAAGTTTTTGGTAAAGCCCCAAACGCCGTGCTTGGAGGCATCATAGGCTGCTAAGCCAATGCCGCTTGGATGGAGCGAATCAATCGAACCGATGTTAACAAAAACGCCGCCGCCTTGCTTGATCATTACTTCAGCCGCTTTTTGACTGCACAAAAATACGCCCTTTAAATTGATGTCTTGAATTTTTTGCCAGAACTCAGCAGTCATTTCCATCACCGGTTTGTTTGGGTAGATGCCGGCGTTGTTGATAAACACATCGATAGTTTTGAATTTTTCAACCGTTTGGTTAACCAAATTTTCCACTTGGCTTTCATCACTAACATCAGTACTAACATAAAGACATTTTTTACCCAAATCTTTGGCTTTTTTTTCGCCGACTTCGTTGTCGATATCGCTGATCACCACATTAGCGCTGGCTTCAATAAAACGTTGCACAATTCCAAAACCAATACCTTTAGCGCCGCCGGTCACAACCACCGTTTTGCCACTAAAATCAAAGAGTTGTTGGATAGATTTTTTGTCCATAAGTAATTATTTTTCAATTGTTAATCAATTTTATTATATAAAAATTTAGTTTTTGATACAACTGACATTGTGATCATTAAAAAATGGAAGCGAAAGATAGCTCTTTGCCTATTTTGGCAAATTTTAGTATAATTATATTGTATTAAATATCCTATTAAAGCTAATTTTTTATGTCAGGAAAAAGTAAAAGAATCTTAGTGGTCGAAGATGAAAAACCGATGGCTAAAGCCCTGGAATTAAAATTGACCCACGCTGGTTATCAGGTAGTAACAGCCAGTAATGGTGAAGAGGCTTTAATGATTTTGGAAAAAGACAAGTTTGATTTGATTTTGTTAGATATTATTATGCCAAAAATGGATGGTTTTGGAGTTTTAGAGGCTTTAAAAAAACAAGGTAAAAAAACACCAGTGATTATGTCTTCGAATTTAAGTCAACCAGAAGACGAAAAAAAGCACGGGAGTTGGGGGCAAAAGATTTTTTTATTAAATCAAATACCCCGATTGCTGATATTGTCCAACGAGTGAAGAAGTTTTTGTAGGCTAATTTTTAGCTTAGGTCTGAATGCATGGCCTAAGTTAATTTCAGCCAAATAAAATAAAAAAATATGCGTTTTGACAATCAAACGTACAAAAAAATTTTACTTAAGGGAGATTACGTTTCTGAGGGTGATTTAAAAAAGGCCGAAGAGTTTGCAAAGAAAAATAACTCATCGGTTATTGACTATCTTTTTAGTCAATCGTTATTGAACAAGGATTTGCTTGGTCAGGCTATCGCAGAATTTTTAGAAGTGGATTATTCTGACTTAAATTCTAATATGCCGACGCACGATCGGTTGATTAAAATTCCAGAAGAAACGGCTAAAAAATTTAGGCTAATTTTATTTGCTGAAGACAAAAAAAGTTCTATTGTTACCACCGATGATCCCAAAAAAGAGGGTTTGGCCGAAGCTGTTAAAGCAATTTTTCCTAAGCAGAAAATCGTAATTACTTTTTCTTTGCCTGAAGATATTGATACTGCTTTGACTGGCTACCGCAAGACTTTAGAAACTCGCTTTTCAAAGATTATCAAAGAAAGTCAAAGAGTAGCACCAGAAATCATCGATGAAATTTTATCCGACGCTGCTTCTTATAAAGCTTCGGATGTTCACTTTGAGCCACAACCAAAAGAGGTGGTGGTTCGGTTTCGGGTTGATGGGGTATTGCAAGAAGCCGGTCGGATTGCTAAAGAATATTACGAAAATATTTTAAATCGAATTAAGGTCCAAAGTCGTCTGCGGATTGACCAACACTTAGCTGCTCAAGACGGATCAATGCGTTTTAAAAAAGATAATTTAATTTTTGATTTGCGGACTTCAGTAGTGCCAACAGTCGAAGGAGAAAAGGTAGTGTTGCGGGTACTGGCGGCCTATGTTAAAGGTTTTTCTTTGGTTGACTTGGGTTTAGGGGAAAAACATCAAGCTGTTTTGAAAAGCGCGGCTAAAAAACCATTTGGTATGATTTTGGTGGTAGGGCCAACCGGATCTGGCAAAACTACCACTCTTTATGCAATTCTAAAACTTTTGAATAATTCGTCGGTGAATGTTACTACAATTGAAGATCCAGTTGAGTATAAAGTTTTAGGTATTAACCAAATCCAAGTAAACCAGGAAACTGGTTTAACTTTTGCCAAAGGGTTGCGTTCAATTGTTCGTCAAGATCCAGATGTAATCTTAGTTGGTGAAATCCGCGATACCGAAACCGCCGAGATTGCCGTCAATGCTGCTTTGACTGGCCATTTGTTATTGTCGACTTTTCATTCTAACGATGCAGCCACCGCTATTCCTCGGCTTTTAGATATGAATGCCGAACCATTCTTACTCGCTTCAACTTTGGAGGTCATCATCGCTCAACGATTAGTTCGTAAAATTTGTGAGCATTGTCGTATCAGCGCACCAGTTAGTTTAAAAGATTTGCCCATTGATAAAAAGATTGCTAGTCAGTTTTTTAACAAAGAAAAAATTACTCTTTATCGTGGCAAGGGCTGTTCGGTCTGTGGTGACACTGGCTATAATGGTCGAACAGCGATTTTTGAATTTATTCAAATTACTCCCGAGATGCAGGATTTAATTTTGCATTCTCCATCAACCAAACAGATCTGGCAGTTGGCTAAATCTCAGGGCGCAGTTTCTCTTTTTGAAGATGGAATGGAAAAAGTTAAAAATGGTATTACTACCATTGAAGAATTATTGCGAGTTGCCGAAGAAACGACGTAGCTTTGCTTATGAGAGGGGAAAAAAACAAAAAAAAGAAAAATGATAAGATGAAAGGCAGACGGCTTTTTGTTTTAGGTTTGACTAGTGATCGAGATTATTTTGTCGAAAACATCAGCATGCTAATTTCTTCGGGCATGGGGGTGGCTCAGGCTCTGGCGGTTTGCAGCAGTGAAGTGCGTTCTTTTCGGATGAAAAGAATTGTCAAAAAAATTAACGAAGAAGTTGAATCTGGTTCAACTTTGTGGCGGGCTTTTGAAAAAGCGCGCTTGTTTCCTTTGTCGGTAATCGCCTTAATTAGAGTGGGCGAAGAATCGGGTCGCTTGGCTGAGAATTTACAATTAGTTAGCTCAGAACAAGAAAAAGAAAGAATTTTTAAATCACGGATTCGTTCAGCCATGATGTATCCGATTTTTGTTTTATCTTTAACCGTGATTATCGGGGTGGGGATTGCTTGGTTTATTCTACCCAAACTAGCATTAGTTTTTTCTCAGTTAAAATTAAAATTGCCATTAGTTACTCAGGTTTTAATTGGAGTCGGAAATTTTTTGGGTGAGAATGGCACGATGGTTATTCCTGTATTTTTAATTAGTTTAATT
>JAFGGX010000019.1 GCA_016930315.1 Candidatus Buchananbacteria bacterium | reverse complement strand
CATATCGAATTGGTTTTGGGTGTTAAGGCTGGCGCTAAGCAAGCCGTTAGAAAATCCAGCCAAGATAAAAAAGAATCAGTAAAAGTCTTGGAGCCTAAAGATGTCAAAAAACAACTTGAAGGAGTCGGTGCACCAAAGAAAGATTCAGATAAAAATACCGGCCAAGATTCAGGATTCTTAAAAAAAGTTTTTAGTCGTAAAACCGGATCAAAATAATATGGGTCAAAAAGTACATCCAAAAATTTTTAGAATCGGCAATTTGTATACTTGGAATTCAAAATGGTATGCCGGAAAAAACTATGCTCAATTTTTAAAGCAAGATGTTTTGGTTAGAAAATTTTTAATTAAAAGCCTCAGAGATGCTGGAGTTGAAAAGGTAGAAATTGAAAGATCGGCCGCTAATATCAATGTTGTTATCTACGCTGCCAAGCCAGGTATTATTATCGGTCGGGGTGGCCAGGGTGTCGAGGATTTAAAAAAGAAATTGAAGAAACAATTTTTAGAACCGAAAACCAATTTAAATATTACTATTCAGGAAGTTAAAGAACCAAACATGTCGGCTCAGTTGGTGGCTGGTGCAATGGCCATTGATATCGAAAAAAGAATGCCATTCCGCCGAGTTTTAAAACAAGCGATCTCTCGAGTTGAAAAAGCGGGAGCTAAGGGCATTAAAGTTTGTGTGGCCGGCCGGTTGAATGGATCAGAAATTGCTCGGACTGAAATTTTGAGCTCGGGCAGCTTACCATTGCATACTTTAAGAGCTGATATCGACTATGCTCGAACCGTAGCTAGCACTACTTATGGTGTGATTGGGATTAAAGTTTGGATTTATAAGGGTCAGAAATTCGGCACCGAACCGGAAGTTTTTTCAACTCCTAGAACAGAAAGACCAAAATTTAATAAAAGACCTAAAACATTGGCAAAATAAATATGTTGATGCCCCGAAAAGTAAAACATCGAAAATGGCATAAAGGCCGCCTCAAAGGCACCGCTTCGGCTCGGGCGACTTTAAGTTTTGGTAAGTATGGCTTAAAAGCGACTGAAAATTGTTGGGTCACCGCCAGACAAATCGAATCAGCTAGAAGGGCGATGAGTCGGTTTATTAAAAGAGGTGGTAAGATTTGGATTCGGATTTTCCCAGATAAACCAGTTACTCAAAAAGGTGAACAGTCAACTATGGGTTCTGGTAAAGGGCCGGTTGATCACTATGTAGCGGTTATTAAACCAGGCATGATTTTGTTTGAAATGGATGGTATTACTGAAGACGTGGCTAAGCAAGCAATGCTTTTGGCGGCTCACAAATTGCCAACTAAATCAAAGTTTATTGTTAAATAGCTATGGATTTCAATTTTAAAGAATTAGAAAAAAAATCAGTTTCTGAGTGGCAGAAAATCTTAGCCGATGCTAAAGAAAAGTTGCGTGATTTAAAATTCAAAGCAGCTGCTAATCAGTTGAAAGATATTTCCGAAATTAAAAAAGTTAAAAAAACAATTGCTCGGTTAATGCTTTTGATTAATACTAAAACTGAGCCTAAAGTTAAAAAATCTGATTCTAGTCTGATTAAATAAAATATATGGCAGACCAAAAAGAAGCAAAAAAAATTATTAAAAAAACATTTGCCGGCGTAGTAGTTTCGGCTAAGGGTAATAAAACCCTAGTAGTTTCGGTTAGACGATCAAAATTAAATTCAAAATATCAAAAAAGAATTGCAGTTTCTAAACACTACAAGGTGCACGATGAAGCTAATCAGTATCACGAAGGCGATAAGGTCAATTTTGTTGAATGTCGGCCGATTAGTAAAGATAAACGCTGGCGGGTAATAAAATAAACTTTAACTAGAAAAAACGGTTATGATTCAAATGCAAACAATGTTAAAAGTAGCTGATAATACTGGAGCTAAAAAGCTTCAATGTATTAAAGTTCTTGGCGGTTATCAAAGAAGATACGGCGGGGTGGGCGATATTATCACCGTAGCGGTCAAAGAAGCAGTGCCGCATAGCGCCGTTAAAAAAGGAGAAGTTTTGCATGCTGTAATTGTTCGAACCAGAAAAGAAACTGGTCGTAGCGATGGTTCTTACATTAGATTTGACGACAACGCCGCTGTGATTGTTGATAAAAAAACCAAAGAGCCAAAAGGAACTCGGATTTTTGGACCAGTGGCTCGAGAATTAAGAAACAAGGGTTTTACGAAAATTATTTCATTAGCCCCAGAAGTTTTATAAAAATTTTTATGAAGATTAAAAAAGGCGACAAAGTAAAGATTTTAACTGGTAAAGACCAAGGCAAAACTGGTAAGGTGTTGCAGATTTATTCTGATCACCAAAAAGTTTCGGTTGAAGGTGTTAATTTGCTGTATAAAAATATGCGGCCGAAAAAACAAGGTGAAGCCGGTCAAAGAATTCAGTTTCCAGCGCCAATCCATATTTCTAATGTCAAATTAATTTGTCCAAAAACTAATCAGTCAACCAGAGTCGGATATCGGATTTTGGATAACAAAAAAAAGGTCAGAATTTCAAAAAAAGCTAACGAACCAATTGATT
The DNA here is from genome assembly GCA_016930315.1 of Candidatus Buchananbacteria bacterium. Classification (GTDB taxonomy): domain Bacteria; phylum Patescibacteriota; class Patescibacteriia; order Buchananbacterales; family UBA6539; genus JAFGGX01. The sequence goes on along the minus strand of JAFGGX010000019.1, from coordinate 13,182 downwards.
AATCAAATTTAAGATGACTCGTTTAAAAGAAAAATATCAAAAATTAATTGTCCCAGCCTTGAAGGAAAAATTCGGCTACACTAATAATTTAGCGGTGCCAAAAATTACCAAGGTCATTATTAATATTGGGACCGGCCATGGCCTAAAAGATGCTAAGCACAACGAAGTGGTTGAGGCTACTTTGCGCAGAATTACCGGTCAACGGCCAGTTAAAACGATTTCTAAAAAATCAATTTCTAATTTTAAAATTCGAGCCGGCCAAGTGGTTGGAATAATGGTTACCCTGAGAGGGGCGAGAATGTATGACTTTTTAGATAAAATGGTTAGCGTTACCTTGCCTCGGGTTAGAGATTTTAGGGGGTTGGATTCAAAAAATGTTGATAAAAACGGTAATTTAAATTTAGGTTTTAAAGAGCACATTGCTTTTCCGGAAATTAAAATGGATGAAATTGAAAAAATTCATGGTTTGCAGGTAACTATTGTTACTACCGCTAAAAAACGAGAAGAAGGATTGGTTTTGTTTGAAATGCTCGGTTTTCCCTTTCAAAAATAATTATATTTTATGGCTACAACAGCACAATTTGTAAAATCAAACAAAAAACCTAAATATTCAACCCGGATAGTGCGGCGCTGTTGGCGCTGTGGTCGCAGCCGAGGTTATATGAGAGATTTCAATCTTTGCCGGATTTGTTTTCGTGAATTGGCTGATAATGGTCAGGTTCCCGGCATTAAAAAATCAAGTTGGTAAATAATAAATTAGGAAATTATGACAGATCCAATTGCTGACATGTTAAGTCGAATAAGAAATGCCCAGGCGGTAAGAAAGCCCGAGGTAGTTTTACCATTCTCTAGGATTAAGATGGCTTTGGCCGAAATTTTAGTCAAAGAAAATTATATTAAAAAAGCTCAAGTTATTAATGATCCTCAGGTAAACAGTTTTCAATCAATCCAGCTTGAATTAAAATATCTTGGACCAAAAGAACCAGCCATCAGTAGTTTGAAAAAAATTAGTAAACCGGGTCGGCGGGTTTATACTACTAAAGATAATTTACCAGTAGTTTTGAATAATTTAGGCATCGCTGTTATCTCAACTTCAAAAGGTTTGATGACCAACAAACAAGCCAGAAAAGAAGGCTTGGGCGGTGAAGTAATTTGTGAAATTTACTAAAACTATTATGAGCAGAATCGGCAGACAACCAATCAAAATTCCATCTGGTGTTCAGGTTACAATTAATGATAAGCAGGTGATTGTTAAAGGGCCAAAGGGCCAACTCCAATTGGAATTACATCGTAATGTAAACGTCAAACAAGACGGGGAAGTTTTAACTGTGACGGTTAAAAATCCAGACTTGAAAGAACAGAAAGCTTTGTGGGGACTCTCTCAACGTTTAATCACTAATTTAATTACTGGTGTTACCGACGGCTTTAGTCGACAGTTAGAAGTCAACGGAGTCGGGTATCGAGCCGAGGTTAAAGGTAATAAATTAGTTCTAGCCGTTGGTTATTCATTTCCTAAAGAATACGAAATTCCTGACGGTGTTGAGGTCAAGGTAGAAAAAAATCTAATTACCCTTTCTGGTATTGATAAACAATTAGTTGGTCAAGTCGCCGCTGAGGTCAGAAAAATCAGAAAACCGGAGCCTTATAAGGGTAAGGGGATTAAATATGTTGAAGAAGTAATTAAACGAAAAGCGGGTAAGACTGCCGCTAAAGGTGAATAAAAAATATGGCCAATCAGCAAATAATTAAACAAGCAAAAAGAATCAGACGAAAAATTAGAGTTAAATCTAAGATTTTTGGTACTGCCAGTCAGCCAAGACTCTCAGTCAATCGGAGCTTGGGTCATATTTACGCTCAGATTATTGATGATTCAATTGGTAAAACCATTGTTTCGGCCAGTGATTATGAGGTCAAAGAAACAAAAGGTAAAAATAAAACCGATATTGCTTTAGCGGTTGGTGAGATAATTGCTAAAAAAGCGCTAGCGGCTAAAATACAAAAAGTGGTGTTTGATCGATCTAGCTATAAATATCACGGTCGAGTTAAAGCCTTAGCTGAAGGGGCTAAAAAGGGCGGTTTAATCTTTTAATTTAAATTTAGGACTAAAAAAATGGTAGCAAGAAATAACCGAGAATTTAATAAAAAAGGCACTGGTGCTCAAGACGAATACGACCAAGCTATTATTGATATTGCCCGAGTTACCAGAGTGATGGCTGGTGGAAAAAGAATGCGTTTTCGTGCTTGTGTAATTGTCGGTAATCGACGCGGTAAAATCGGTACAGCAGTAGCCAAGGGTCAAGATGTTTCTTTAGCAGTTAATAAGGCCGTAACCAAGGCTAAGAAAAATGTAATTTCCGTGCCAATTGTTAATGAAACAATCCCTCATGCGGTTCAGGCTAAATTTAAAGCGGCTAAAATTATTTTAAAACCAGCTCCAAAAGGAAGCGGGGTAATCGCCGGTGGAGCAGTTAGAACCGTTTTGGATTTAGCGGGCATTTCTAATGTGGTGGCTAAGATTTTAGGTTCAAAAAACAAAATCAATAACGTTCAAGTTACTTTGAATGCTTTACAAGGTTTAAAAAAAGTAACCCCGAAAAAAGAGATTAAGAAAGATGCTGATTTGACAGATAATAAGTAAAAAATATGGCTTTAGGTTTACATAATTTAAAAAAGACAAAAGGTTCAACTAAAACGGTCAAAAGACTTGGTCGAGGTAATGCTTCCAGTGGTAATTTCAGTGGTCGAGGCAATAAAGGTCAACGCTCAAGAGCGGGTGGTAAGGGTGGATTAAAAAGAAAAGGTTTGCAAGGCATGTTGCGTAACAAGCCAAAGATCGATGGTTTTAAGAGTTTGAAATCGAAAAAAGAAACTATTAATCTTGGTCAATTAGAAAACAGCTTTACTACTGGTGAATTGGTCAATGCTAAAAAAATGATGCAAAAGAATTTGATCAAAACAGTGGCTTTTGGTGTTAAGGTTTTGGGTGATGGCAAATTAACGAAAAAATTAACAGTCATTGCTGATGCTTTTTCTGACACTGCTAAAGAGGCAATTGTTAAAGCTGGTGGTCAAGCTCAGGTAAAAATTAAAAAATTAGAAGGGAAAAAACCAACTCAGATTAAGGCTAAGAAAAAATAGAGGTTTTTTTATTTTTTAAAAAAAATTTATGTGGCTAAAAAAACTGATTCAAATTTGGCGAATCAAAGATCTTCGTAATAATATCTTGTTTGTTTTGGCCTTATTGGTAATCTTCAGGTTAGCAGCTCACATTCCAGTACCGGGAGTTGACACAGCTGCCTTGGCTTCATTTTTTAATTCCAATCAACTTTTGGGCGTAATGAATGTTTTGTCTGGTGGCGGTATGGAAAGTTTTTCTTTAGTGGCGATGGGCGTTGCCCCATATATTACCGCTTCAATTATTTTTCAGCTTTTGGCAATGATTATTCCAAAGTTGGAAGAATTGTCAAAAGAAGGTGAGGCGGGCAGAAGAAAAATCAATCAATGGACTCGACTTTTAACCGTGCCTTTGGCTGCTTTGCAAGGTTATGGTTTAATTGTTTTGCTACGTCAGTCTCAAATTCAAATCTTGACCGATTTTTCACCTTGGCGTTTGTTTGTAACTATTATGACCGTGACTGCCGGTACGGTATTTTTGATGTGGATTGGCGAATTGATTTCCGAAAAAAATATTGGCAATGGCATCTCATTGTTGATTTTTGCCGGTATTGTCGTTCGCGTTCCAATTACTTTACAGCAAACTTTGTTAGTGTTTGATAAAAGTGAAATTTTAAATTTGATTATTTTTATTATTATTGCCTTAATCACAATTGTCGGGGTGGTAATTATTACCGAAGGCCAAAGAAACGTGCCGGTTCAGTATGCTAGACAAGTCCGGGGGAATAAAATGTATGGTGGAGTTAATACTCACTTGCCTTTGCGAGTAAATATGGCTGGCGTGATCCCAATTATTTTTGCCATTTCAGTTATTTTGTTCCCGCCATTGATTGCGCAGTTTTTCTTAAATGCTAAGTCCGTGTTTTTGGTTAACGCAGCTCACGGTGTGATTAATTTATTTCAGAATCAATTATTCTACGGCATTTTATATTTCTTGTTGGTATTTGCTTTTACTTATTTTTATACTGAAGTGGTTTTTCATCCAGATGAAGTGGCGGAAAATTTACAAAAACAAGGCGGTTTTATCCCAGGTATTCGACCGGGTGCACATACAGCAGAATATTTGAAAAAAACTACTAACCGAATTATTTTAGCTGGGGCTTTGTTTCTAGGTTTGATTGCGGTTTTACCTTTGGTGATGACCAGTTTTACCGGCTTAGCTACCCTAGCGATTGGTGGCACCAGTTTGTTGATTGTCGTTCAGGTGGTGATTGAAACGGTTAAACAAATCGAATCTCAATTAACCATGCGAGATTACGAAGGCCTCTAGACTACAACTTTTCTTCATTTAAATTTCGAATTCCTAAATCCTAAATAAATTTAAATTTTAAAATTCAAATTTTTCTATTTGGATTTGGATAATTTAATATTGTTTAGATTTTAGGATTTAGAGTTTAGAACTTATCAAGTTGATTGTCTATCTCTAAATTTTCAATTTTTAGATTTATGAATATTATTATCTTTGGTCCGCAAGGATCTGGAAAAGGTACTCAAGCTGAATTGATTGCTAGAAATCATGGCTTGGCTTATATTTCAACCGGTGATATTTTTCGCTATCATATTAAAAATAAAACTGATTTAGGCCAAGAAATTGAAAAATATGTAACCGTCGGACAATTGGTGCCAGATGAATTAACCAATGAAATTGTTAAAGACCGGATTCGTCAGCCAGACTGCGTAGTTGGTTTTGTGCTGGACGGATATCCGCGAAATAAGCTACAATTAGAATTGTTAAACACGATTGCTGAAATCAATCAGGTGATTGTTATTAAATTATCAGACGAGGAAGCAATCAAAAGATTATCCGGTCGGCTGGCTTGCAAATGTGGCTTAAGTTATCATTTGATTTTTAATCCGCCAAAAAAAGAAGGAATTTGTAATCATTGTGGCGAAAAATTATTTAGACGGGATGATGATAATCCGCAAGCAGTTGAAAAAAGATTAGCAATTTATCATCAAGAAACCGAACCGTTATTCGACTTTTTTAAACAAAAAAGAATTTTACATGAAGTCGATGGTCACTTGGCCATTGAGGCAGTTTATCAACAAATTGAAACCGTGCTTGGATTAAATTCTAAAAATGAAACAGGGCTACATCAAAACAGCTGAAGAAATTGCAATTATTAGGCAAGGTGGTAAAATCTTGGCTGAGGTTTTAAAGCAGCTTTTATCAGCTGCCCAAGCAGGAGTAAAGACAATTGAACTTGATTTGTTAGCCGAAAAATTAATCCGGCAAAGCGGTGGCTTGCCGGCTTTTAAAAATTATGCCGATAGTCCGAGTGAAACGCCATTTCCAACCACTATTTGTGCCTCGGTTAATGATCAGGTGGTTCATACACCAGCTGGTGATTACGCTTTAAAAAGCGGTGATATTTTAAGTATTGATATTGGCATGAAGTATCCGGCGACCGATGATGGTTTATATACCGATATGGCCAAAACCAAAGCCATCGGTTCGGTGCCACAGCTAACTCGGAAATTATTAAAAGTAACTGCTAAATCGTTGGAATTAGGGATTGCTCAAGTTAAACCAGGCAACACTATTGGTGATATTTCGCGTGCGATCCAAAAATATGTTGAAGACAACGGTTTTTCAATTGTGCGCCAATTGGTTGGACATGGCGTTGGTTATGCCGTTCACGAAGATCCGCGCGTCCCAAATTTTTATGATCCAGTCACTGCCAATTTTAAGTTGGAAGAGGGGATGGTTATTGCCATTGAACCAATGGTTAATATTGGTGATTATCGGATTGAAGTTTTAGATGACGATTGGACAATTGTTACCAGCGACGGTAGTCTGTCGGCTCACTTTGAACACACAGTAGCGGTCGTTAAAGGCGGCCATAAAGTTTTAACTGCGTTGTAAGGTATATGAATTTTTTAGGTATTGACTACGGGGCAAAAAAAATTGGTTTAGCTAAGTCGTCTGGTCAGTTGGCTTTGCCTTTTGATACTTTGATTAATCAAAACGATAGTCAGGTTTTGGCTGATTTAAAAAAAATTATTGAAACTCAAGAGATTGAAAAAATTGTCGTTGGGGTGCCCTTGAGTTTGAGTGGTAATCAGGGAGAGCCAGAAATTAGGTCGGTTGATTTTGCTAATCAACAAATGCAGTCGGTTTTAAATTTTATTGAGTTATTAAAAAATAATTTTGATTTGCCAATTATTTTAGAAGACGAGCGTTTAAGTACAAAAATGGCTCAGCGATTGCAAAGAGACTTAACTAAAAAAAATGGCGATGATGCGGTAGCGGCGATGTTAATTTTACAAAATTATTTAGATCGGAAACATTAAGTTTATGTATCGAACCGTAGCTATTATTCTAAAAAAAAACGACTGGCAAGAATCAAGCCAGCAATTTATTTTTTATACCAAAAATTTTGGCAAAATTAATGCGTTGGGTCGGGGAACAAAAAAAATTGAGAGTAAGCTTAATAGTAGTCTCCAATTTTTTTGTTTGCTTGATTTAACTTTTGCCAAAGGCAAAAATTTTGATCATATCACTGGAGTTGAAATTGTTAAGGATTTTAAAAATATTAAGATGGATTACAAAAAAATTATTTACACGTGCTATGGTTTGGAGTTGGTCGAGAAGTTGTCTGCTTTCTATAATCCAGAAAGAGAGGTTTTTGATTTATTGCTTGATTTTTTTGAGTTTGTTAATCAACCGCAACCAAAAATTGCTGATAATTTGAATTTGGTTAAGAATCGATTTGAAAGGAAGCTGTTAGAAATTATTGGCTATCAGGCGCCAGAAAATATTAGCTTAAATAAGCAAAAATTTAATATTTTTTTAGAAAATTATTTACAAAAAGATTTAAAAACTAAAAATTTTTTTAAACCTGTTTGACGCAATGATTTAATTTTGTTAATCTTGATAAAGGAGGTTGTTTCTTTGACAGCCAGAAAAAACGGATAATCCCGTTATTTTTTTGGCTCAAATCCAGTAAAGGAGCTTGTATCTCATGGCGAAACAACAGAAAAAAGGCAAAGTAGTAAGGGTCGGCGGATTGGTGTGTCGTGATGGTCAGATCACCATTGGGCTGTCACCATATGAAATGGAATTCTTTCAAGCAGCGGCGGAGTATGGTGGTTTTGTATCCGGTCATGGCCATATTGATCGAGCAGACATAACCGATCCGCGCTATTACGAAGGGACCGGTACCAGCTCAACCCACGCGGCTGCCTTGACTTTGCCCCAGAAAAGAGACATGCTCGGTAGTATTCATATGGGCAAATATTCGGATGCGGCGGACATGGCCAAGAGACTGAGCCATTGTCTTGGACGTTTGTGTGGTTACGGCACCACGAAGATTCATACCTGTTTCGACGCCACACCGGATTTGGCTGAAGAGGGTTTGTATGCCTTAAACCAGATTCGTAAAGCAGCTGATAAGTTCTCTAGCCTAGAAGTGAAGTGTGGGCCTCATCCGGTTTGGGGACTTTTCAAGGGCGAAAGGCTCGTGACCTACAGGCGGGCGGCTGAAAAGGCGGATTTTCTGACCGGACTGCCTGAGGCTGATGATCACCGAAAGGGGTTTGAGGTGCATGTGCGAGTGCTGCTTGAGATGGCCATCTCAATGAATAAGGAATTGCACCTGCACGTTGATCAAACCGGTAATCCTGCAGAAAAGGGCTCCCAGAGGGTGATCAACGTTGTCAAGTCGTTCTTGCCTAGCAGTTTGGTGGTGGCGCCAGATCATGTTTTGGCCCCGGCTGACCAGCACCCAACTAAGCCGAAGCCTAATCCAATGGTCTGGTTGATCCACGCTCTTTCGTCAGCCGCTCTCAGTGAAAAGGAGTTTCGTCAACTCGTTGATGATCTCTTGGAATACAACATTGGGGTGATTGTTTGCCCCTCGGCCACCCTCTCTAACCGTCAGATCAGATCTATTACTGCTCCAATTCACAACTCACTGGTGCGAGTATTGGAGCTGGCGGCAGTCGGTGTACCAATCAGGTTCGGTTTCGATAATGTTTCCGACTATCTGGTGCCTTGGTGCACCGGCAATATGATGACCGAGCTGATGATTGCTGGCACAGCCTTGCGGTTTGCTTCGCCAAGAGTGTTGGCTAAGTTTGCCTGCGGCGTACCGTTGGACAACTTCGACCGCGGAGCGATCAAGGAAGCGCTGCGCCGTGACTACGAGGCTCTCAGAGCGGTCAATCCTCGCTGGAAACCAGCCATTAATTTGGCTTAGGGTACAACCCAAGTCCCATTCAAGAAAGGAGGTAATGAATGGGGCTTTTGTCTTGCCAAAAGGCTTAATTTTTATTATGATATTAATTGTTAAACCATAATTTAATTAATCTAAATTTATGCAGCGCATTTTTATTTCAGAGACAGTCCAGCAAGTTGGACAGGAGGTTTTAGTCAAAGGTTGGGTACATTCAAGACGCGACCACGGTAAAATTATTTTTATTGATTTACGCGATAAAACCGGTTTGCTTCAGGTTGTTTTTACGCCTGAACAAGCCGCCGCTCATCAATTAGCTAGTCAATTACGGCCAGAGTTTGTGATTAGCATCAAAGGTAAAGTTAAAAATCGGCCCGAAAAATTGATTAATGATAAAATGCTAACTGGTACGGTAGAAATGGAAGCATTAGAATTAGAAATTTTAAACGAAGCGCAAACTCCACCATTTGAAATTGATAAAGATACCAGCAAAGTTAGCGAGGAAATTAGATTAAAATATCGTTATTTGGATTTGCGATCAGAGCGAATGAATAATAATATGGTGATGCGATCTCGGGTGGTTAAATTTTTCCGTGATTACCTAGAGACTAAAAATTTTTTGGAAATTGAAACTCCAATTTTAACCAAAGGTACGCCAGAAGGAGCTAGAGAATTTATTGTCCCGGCTAGACTCTGGCCAGGCATGTTTTATGTTTTGCCACAATCACCGCAACAGTTTAAACAATTGTTGATGGTGGCCGGTGCCGAACGCTATTTTCAAATTGCTAGATGTTTCCGGGATGAAGATCAGCGCGGTGATCGTCAAGCTGAATTTACCCAACTTGATATGGAGATGAGTTTTATTGAGCCGGAAGATATTCTCCAATTGGTTGAAGGTATGATGATTGAAATGATTCAAAAACTCTATCCCCAGAAAAAAATTCAGCAAATTCCTTTTCCTCGACTTTCATATGCCGAGGCAATGGAAAAGTATAATTCAGATAAGCCGGACTTGAGAAAAGATAAAAATGATCCAAGCGAATTAGCATTTTGTTGGGTGGTTGATATGCCGATGTTTAAACAATCAGTTTCAGAAAAAAAATTAGTAGCCAGTCATCATCCATTTACCATGCCAAACAAAGAAGATATGGATAAATATCCAGACGAGCCTTTGAAATGGCGAGCCTATGCTTATGACTTAGCTTTGAATGGTTTTGAAATTGGCGGTGGTTCAATTAGAATTCATCGACGTGAAATTCAGCAAAAGATTTTTGAATTATTGAATTTAAAAGAAGAAGAAATTAAGCGCCGATTCGGTCATATGCTAGCGGCCTTTGAATACGGTGCACCACCTCATGGCGGCATTGCTCCTGGTATTGATCGGATTATGGCGATTTTGCAGAATGAACCAAACATTCGCGAAGTGATTGTTTTCCCAAAGACTGGGGATAATAAAGACTTGATGATGGACGCTCCTAATTTGATTGGCCAAAAGGCATTAGACGAAACCCACATCAAATTAGCTGATGATGTAGAAATTAAAGAAGCGGAGTTTGATACTAGTGTAGCTGACTAGACAAAATTTAATTTAGCAACTTAGCGTTAAATTTTAATCATATGGCCATACCAGCAAAAACTAAAAAATATTTGGATAAAAAATTGACCAAATATGAAGCAATCGCTCATAAGACAGTTTATACTGCTTATGATGCGGCTCAAACTTTGCGCAGAGAGCTCAAAGATATTGCTAAAAGTTTGGTAGTGGCGGCTGATAAAGCTTACATCATTGTGGTTTTGCCGGCCCACATGAAAATTGATTTAGTAAAATTGAAAAAAATCTTAAAAGCTAAAAAAGTGGCGATTCCCAACGAAAAGCTGATGATTAAAGTTTTCAAAGTCAAGCCTGGCGCTATGACGGCTTTTGGCGGGTTGCATAAAGTGGAAGTAATTGCTGATAAGAGTTTATTAAAAACTAAGGAAGTAATTTTATCAGCCGGTAGTTTTACCGATTCGGTTAGAATGAAAGTCAAAGATTTTTTGGAAATGGAACAAGCTAAGTTGGCAAATTTTGCTAAGGGTGCCGGCTACAAGCCAGTGAAAAAAGTTAGTAAAAAGATAGTTAAAAAAGTTAGTAAAAAACCAAGAAGAAAACCAGTTAAAAAAATAGCCAGAAAAGCCAAAAAGAAAAAATAATTGATTAAAGTTTCCTTCTCCCTGTCGTGGGAGAAGAAAAAATAACCCCTTCACCCCAGCCCTCTTCCACCAGGGGATGGGGAATCATAAGAAATGCATAAAATAAAAATTAATCAATTTGAAGGTCCGCTTGATTTATTGTTGCAATTAATTGAACAGCAGAAATTAACGATTACCGAAGTTTCTTTAGCCGAAGTGACTGAACAGTATATCCAAATTTTGCATCGCGAATCAAACGGTTTAATTCCAGCTGTTCAGTTGGCTGATTTTTTAATGATTGCCGCTCGTTTACTTTTAATAAAATCGAGAGCCCTGTTGCCATTTTTACAGTGGGAGGACGAAGAAACCGAAGAGCTGACCAGTCAGTTAAAAATCTATAAAGAATATTTGGAAGCTAGCAAGGTAATTCAGTCGTTGATTGGTAAAAAACGTTTTAATTTTTCTCGGGAGCATCTTTTGACTGAGACCGAAATTACTTTTTCGCCACCACCAAAATTAACCGCCGTTAAATTGCACGAAATTTTTGCTCAAGTGCTTAAAGCTTTAGAGCCGGTGGTTAATTTGCCAACTGATGTAGTAAAAAGAACAATTAATATTCAAGAAAAAATTGAGCAGATTCGCACCAGAATTTTTAGCCAAGCCAGTACTCGATTCTCAGAAATTTTAAAAGATGCTAAAGATAAAACTGAAGTAGTGGTGAGTTTTTTGGCTTTGCTGGAATTAGTTAAACAAAAAATTGTTTTGGTTAATCAACAAGACAATTTTTCCGATATTTTAATTGAAAAATTAAATTAATTTTTTATGGCCGATTTAAAAGCAAAAATCGAAAGCTTATTATTCATCACCAATCAGCCCTTATCTGTTAAGCGGTTGATTGGTTTAACTAAGGCCGAAAAAACCGAGATTAATAAAGCACTTGATGAATTGATGGCCGAGTATAACAATAAAAAAGGCGGCTTGAATTTGCAAAAAATTGGTGACCAAGTTCAGATGGTTACCAGCGCCGATAATTCGAAATTGGTCAAAGATTTTATTAAAGAAGAAACCACCGGCGACCTAACTAAAGCTTCGCTTGAAACTTTAACCATTATTGCTTATCGGGGGCCGGTTAGTCGCGCTGAAATCGAACAGATCCGCGGAGTAAATTGCTCAGTGATTTTAAGAAATTTAGCGATGCGCGGTTTGATTGACAGCAACGAAGACAAGACAAAAATGCAAATTGTCTATAACATTACTTTTGACTTCCTTAAATTTTTAGGTTTAAATCAACAAGCCGATTTGCCGGATTACGAAAAATTAAATTCTAGTCAGGCATTACAAAAATTGTTAGATCAAGACAACCAACCAACCGCTTCAACTAAATCATGATTAAAGTAATTGCCAGTTTGATTATTGCCAGTTTATTTTTTCCGACTGGCGCAAATTTTTTAACCGATCAGCCGGTTGATTTTTCTTATCCAATTCAAACCAATTCGGCTGTCACCACTCCGACTAGAATTATCAACGACAGCTTGGGGATTAAAACCACGGCCAGCAGTGTGTTAGTGGTTGATCAAAATAGTCAGGCGATTTTGTACCAAAAAAATATTAATACCGCTCAATCGATTGCCAGTATTACCAAATTGTTAACCGCGTTGACTTTTTTAGATCACAATCCTGGTTTCGATCAAACTTTTACTTTAGATGCTCAAGATCAGCGCGCCGGGGGATTGGTTAATCTCTGGCCAGGCGAACAAGTTATCATTAAAGATTTATTTTATTTAACTTTAGTGTCTTCAACCAACGAAGCGGCTGCCGCTTTGGCTCGATCGACTGGTCTAAAAGATTTTTCAGATGCCATGAATGCTAAGGCTAAAGAGTTGGGGATAAAAGACAGTTATTTTGTTGATCCAACCGGTCTTGACCCGGCTAACGTTTCCACGCCGCTTGATTTGAGTTTGTTGGTTAATGCGGCTTTCGCTAACTCAGAAATTGTTCAGGCGGTTAAAAATGATAGCTATCGTTTTAAAGTAATTAATAATGGTCGGGTGGGGTTGGCTCAGGCCACCGATAAATTGTTGGGTAGTTTTATTGACCAAGGAGAATATAAAATTATTGGGGCTAAAACCGGTTATTTAGACGAAGCCGGTTATTGTTTGGTAATGGCGGTTGAAAGAGTTGACGGGGTTAAACTTTCGATTATTTTGTTAAATGCCGGAAGCCAAGTTGATCGATGGCAGGAAGCCAAAGGCTTAGTTGATTGGACCTTTAGTAATTATCAGTGGTGAATTAATTTAAAAGAATTTTGATTATAGTGTATAATAGATAACGTTATGGGTTTGTCAGCGTTTTTTTTAGTTTTTCCACCGGAATTGGCGACATTTTTGTTAGCTTTGTTGCCGTTGACTGAATTGCGAGCATCAATTCCGATTGGAATTTTTGTTTATCACCTCCCAGCCTTTAGCGCTTTTTTTTATTCAGTTTTAGGAAATTTGGTGGCGGGCTATTTGGTTTTAGTTTTGATTAATCCGATTGCTAATTATTTTAAAAATAAATTTAAAGTTGTTAAATTAGTTTTAGATTGGTGGTTTAATCGAGTTTATAATCGTTTTTTAACCAAGTATCAAAAATATGGGCCAGTGGCTTTGGTTATTTTTGT
>JAFGGX010000018.1 GCA_016930315.1 Candidatus Buchananbacteria bacterium | reverse complement strand
TTGTTTTCTTTAAGCCAATTTTTATTTTGCCAAAAATCACCATGGAAATTAACCTGCAATTTTATTTTATATTTAAATTTTAACAATACTCCCGCCAGCCCCATCACAAACGGATCTTGACAGACTGCCACATCAACTTTTTTTTCTTGGTTGATTTTTTGAAAAATTTTAACAGCATCAAAAATAAAAAATATTTTGGCCAATGAATTAGTTGGATGGCCGATAACGTTGTCAGAAATCACAAATTTTTTCAACCCTTCATTTTTATTTGTATAGACAATAACATCTAATTGATCAACAAACCGACCATAACTAGCATGCCGGGCCAGTGCATCACCAAGTTTTGGCCCGCCAACTAAAGTTTTATCTGTACCAATGTTTACAATATGCATGGCAAAATCTTATAGATTTGAAAAAAAATCAATATGTTTTTTAGCTAAGTCATCCCAACTATATTTAGATATTTCTGTTGACTGTAAATTTTCCACAAAAAGATTATAGTTATCAGGTACCAAAAAAAACTCAATCGCCTGCTTAATTTGCTCTTGACTTGTAGGATCAACTAATTTAAATGATTTTTTAATCTCTGGACGAAAACCAACTTCACTGGTTAAAACCATTGGCTTTTTTAAGCCCAAACATTCCATAGCCAGATTTGGATTTAATTCGGACAAAGATGGAAGCACCACCAAATAGCTACTGGCTAAAATTTTTAGCAGCTCTTCTCGGCCTTTGGAATCAATAAATTCAATCCGGTTGTCTCCAGCGGCCCGGTTTTGCAAATTAATTTTTTCCGGCCCTTCGCCAATCAATATCAACTTTTTATCGGTCTTGATTTTTCTAAAAACATCCACTAAACTGGTTAAATTTTTTAATTTAATAAACCGGCCAGCAAAAACAATCGCCTGATTATATTGCTGATCTTGATCAATCACCGCTGAACCAATCGTTGGGAAAGGATTTTCAATTACTGCCAGGTGGTCGGCTGACAAATTAAAAATTGATTGATAAAAATTTTTTTGCCACAAAGTATTAAAAATTAATAAATCAGCTCGTTTTAAAACAAAACGATACAAAAACAAATAAAATTTTTCGACAAAAGTTTTTTTTAATTGATAGTACTGACTTAGCGGCACTTTAATTTTGCCGCTGTTAACCATTTTTTCCCACAGAAAATCACCGCCAAGACGAATCACCAACTTTTTCTTTTTCATTTTTGCCAAGGCTGACGGCAAGCCGGAAGAAAACAAATCCTGGGCGTAAATAATCGAATCTTGATTCAATAATTTTTTAATTTGCAAAAAATAACTAAAATGCCTAAATAAATTCCGAGGCACCCGATAAATTTTATCTTCTGCTTCAGCCGGTTTAGAATCCGAATAAGTAACAACGCTAACATCAAAACTTGGCTCAACTTTTTTTAAAGCTGAAATTAAATTAGAAATAAAAGTCGACTGACCGGAAATTTCTGGCTTATATGTCCCAGAGGCAATAATAATTTTCATAAATGACTAAAAATTTCTTTCATTTGTGATGCAATTAAATCCCACCGATATTTTTGGCGAACCATTTGATAAGCATCTTCAACTACCCGATTAACTTCATTAGCATTTTGGGGATCTAGAATATAGTTAATCTTTTTAGCAATGCTTTCTGGATTTCTGACTTTGCAAAACCAACCGGTTTGACCATCAATTAAAAAATCCGGGATACCGCCAACCGGCGTAGCAATAACTGGCGTATTAACCGCCATTGCTTCTAAAAATGCATTGCCTAAACCTTCCGACAAAGATGGCCGGACAAAAACACTAGCGTTTCTTAAATAATCATAGACTAACCGATAATCTACCTGGCCAACGAACTCAACCCGATCCTGCAAACCAAGATTGGCCGTTAACTTCTTTAACTTTTCTTTAAGCTCTCCGTCGCCAACCAATTTAAGTTGCTTGCCCGGAACAAACTGCATTGCTTTAACTAAATCTTCAAGACCATTTTTTTTAGTCAGACGAGAAACACTAATAACATAACTACCTATTTTCTGACTACTTACCTGGTCAGCCGGCAAAATAATTCCATTAGGCACAACTTCAACTGGGCATTTAACACCCAACTGCTTGGCGCGCTGAGCTAAAAAATTACTGATCGCTTGAATATAATCGGCTTGGCGATAAATTGCTTTGTAAAGCGGGCGCATAAACCAAGTCCTAAGCCAAATACTTCTGTTTGAATCTCCTTCCTGTAAAGTCAGCAAGTATTTTACAGCCGGAAATTTCCATTTAAAAAATAAAGTCGCCAAGCCAGCTTGATTAGCCATCATCGCCCAGATAGCATCATATTTTTTTTCTTGATTTAATTCTTTGGCCTTTTCATAAGCAGTCCAAGGGAAAAAATATTTTGCCAACTTATTTTTACCTAAACGATAGACGTTGATATTGCCGATCCGCTCTTGATTTTTTTGTTTTCCGTCGAGGTTAACAGTCAATAAATCAAACTCAATATCACCAATTCGATCGGTAATTTCCTTAATTGCCACTTCTGCTCCACCAATAAACGGCAAATAAGCTAAAGAAAAAATTAAAACTTTCATTAAATAAGTGTAAAATAGCTAAATTTAGCTAAAATAATATAAAACTTTTCCAAGACTAGGCTTGAAAAATAACTAATAATACTCTATTATTATTGTATAAATTCTTAATTTAGTCAATCTTTAATTTAATGAAAAAAATCCTCTATTTAGTTACTCAATCGGAGCTAGGCGGCGCTCAAAAATATATCATCGACTTGGCAACTAATTTAGCTGCAGAAAACAAAATTTTAGTTGGGGCTGGTGGGGCTAGTGAAATGTTTGACGAATTACAACAAGCTAAAATTGAAACAATCAAAATTAAAAATTTGGTCAGAGAAATTAATCCGATTAAAGATTTTTTAGCTTATTTCGAAATTAAAAAAATCATCAAAAATTTCCAGCCAGATGTCGTTCACTTAAACAGTACTAAAATTGGCATTATTGGTTCAATTGCTGCTAAAAAATTAGGGGTAAAAAAAATTATTTATACTGTGCATGGTTTTGTTTTTAATGAACCTCTACCCAACTGGAAAAAAAATCTTTACATTTATCTAGAAAAGTTAACTTCTAAGTTTAAAGACAAATTAATCTGTGTTTCCGAATACGATTATCAAGCCGGGATAAAAATTGATATTCCTGAAAACAAAATGACCGTAATTCACAACGGAATAAACCAATTGCCATTTGAGTCAAAAGAGCGACTACGCGCAAAATTAAATTTACCAACAAGCAAAATAATCATTGGCACAATTGCTCGTGATTATCCAACCAAGGGTTTGAGATATTTAGTTGAAGCGGCAAAAATTATTAAAAATGATTTTCCTAATACAATTTTTATTGTCATCAACGACGGACTTGGCAATAAAAACTTAAAACAAAAAATCAAAGATAGTGATTTAGAAAATAATTTTATTTTTTTACAAAACACAAAAAATGCCTGGCAATTTTTGCCGGCACTGGATATTTATGTTTGTCCATCGGTCAAGGAAGGATTCCCCTACTCAATTCTAGAGGCAATGCAGGCTGGATTACCGATTGTTAGTACTGATGTGGGCGGTGTTCCAGAGGCAATTCAAGACAAAAAAAACGGCTTATTAATTAAGCCATCAAGCGCAGAAACCATTGCTCGTTCGATCAATTGGCTAATGAGAAATAAAAATCTAGCCGAACAAATAAGCCACCAAGCTAAAAATGATGTGACTCCAGAATTTGACCTAACAAATATGATTGAAAAAACTAAGCTAATTTATAGTTTTTAAATTAAATTGATAAATTCTGAAAGCAACAAAGCCACGATCGTTTTTTATCTCATCAAAAGAGACGCTAAAATTATTAAGATAACTGGCAACCGCTTGATTATTCTCTCTTGAACCATTATTTATTTTTACCGAATCAACCAAGGAGCTATCTTGAGCAAAAATATAATAAAAATTCTCTGCTCCTATTTTTTCGAAATTGTCTAAATATTGAATAAAATCTTGTTGAGTGAAAAACTGCTGCTGATCAATGAAAACAAATGGTAGGCCATAATAAATAGGATATTTCAACTCATACCACATATAAGCAAACCAACTGATTGAGCCATCAACTAAAAAAATGGTTCTCTTTTCTTTTATATATTCTCCAGCACGATCAGAAACATCTGAAAGCTTCTTTGGTCTAACTAATCTATCATCTTCTGTCAAAATATTTTTATCAAAATAATCAGTCAACCTATTAAAACCTAAACTTTTTTCACTCAAGCCAACAGAATAAAAAAATCTATTTTTATTGATTCCACCCTGAGCTAAAAAATTAATTCCATAAAATAGCTCCCAGCCGAGCATCAAACCGACCAAAGTCAGGAGAATAAAAGATTTAATTTTATGGCTGGCAAATAATGACCAACAATCAAAAAATGCCAAGCAAATAATCCCAACCAAAAATGAATTAAAAATTGGCAAAAATCGATTACTAGCTCCAATAAAAATAAATTCTAAAATTAAAAAAATTAATCCAATAAAAAATAAAAAGAAATAATTAGTATTCCTCCTACTAGTCAAACACCAAACAGCATAAATCAATGAAAGGACAAATAAAGCCATAATTGGCCAAGAAACTAGACTGGCCAAAGTTTTAAAAATGGCCGAAAAATTAGACCAATAATTAATACTAATACTACGACCAGAAATAGTACTAAAATCTTGTGGATGCATGCCAACCATCGAAGAGATGGCCGCATCAAAATGGCCCCGAGTTTGATAAACCATCAAATTATAAAAACCAACTGGCAGAAAGACGATAAAAGAAATCAATATCGATAAATAAAATCTTGATTGCTTAAAAATTTCTCTTTTAAAAAATACTAGATAAAAAAGGTAAGTGGGAATTAAAAATAGAGTTGTATATTTAGTTATTAAGGCCAAGCCAATCGCAGCCCCACACCACATCAGCCAACTATTTTTATCAGAATTAATAAACTTAATAAAAAATAGTAGTGATAAACTAATAAAAACAATAGCAAAGCCTTCCAAATAGCCCACCTGACTAACCCAAATATTACTAGCCAGAAATGAAAAAAAAGTTGCTCCTAAAAATGAGGGCCACTTTTTTTTGAATAATTCTAAAAAAATAAAATACATTATAGCCACCGAGACTAAGCCAGCGAAAAAAAATGGTAACCGAGCCGCTAAAGTATTATCCCCAAAAATTAAAAAAAATATTTTTTGAATAATAAAAACTAACGGAGGAGCATCATGAAAAGACAAATTTGCCCACCAAGGAATGTGACCAAACCATTGAATCGGAGTAGTCTGTCCACCAGCGGCTAAATAATCAAAATAACCAAGGGCGCGAAATGAATAGAGAGAATCGTCGGTCAATAAATCATGACTAGTCAGGCCATAGCCACGCAGAAATCCGGCTAATAATAAAATAACCGCTAAAACTATTAAATTAATTTTTATATTTGCCAGCCTTGACATCCTGAATAAATAAATCCGCTTGGTCGGAATATTGACCGTTTATAGCCTTAATTTTATTGGCCGTATCGATCGCCTGCTGATCTTTACCCTGATAGGCGTAAGCCAGAGCTAATTGAGTAAATAAATCTAAATTTTCTGGATCAACTTCTAACCAGCGTTCAACAAAATACTGAGCCCAATAATAATTTTTATTGCCAACCGATAAATTAATAAAATTATTTAAATAGGAAGGTTTTTGATAATTAGGCGCCAAATCAACCATCTCATCAACTGTTTTTTGAATTTTTTCATTATCATTAGTATTCAAATACAACATAATCAAATTAGAATAAGATTCAACCACTTGTGGATTAATATCTATGACTCGATTAAAATATTGCTCAGCTAAAGCCACCTCTTGACCTGCCTGATCCAAATTGTTCTGATCTTTATAATTGCGATATAAATACAAATGACTATAGCCAGCCTCTTGATAAACCTGCGGTCGATCAGGTGATAATTCTTCTAGTTTAGGCAAGTAACTCAAAGCTTTTTGTAGACGATCAAATTTTTGCTCCGGTAGAGAAGCAAAAGTATAATTATAATGCCTCATCGCCAACAAATAATTTTTAGCATTGTTAGGCTGGTCGATTAGTTGGATATCAACCTGTTGATCGGCATAATTAAGGATCGGAATAACCGACAGCGCGACCGGCCCTAAATTAGCCAAATTCTGATCGACAAACTGAATGAATTGAATACGATATTCTGGGATGCCGTAAGTGTCAATAGCTAAAACATTTTTAAATTGATCGACCACTTTAAAAAAGTCATTAGTGCCATTTTGACTATCAACAATGGCGGTAGCGGCATCAAGATTGGCTTGGGCTGGTTTGATATTAACTAAATAAATCAACGGGGAAATAAAGATTAAATAAGTGATAAATGGCAATAGACCAATTATCCGATTCGCACCCTGCTGCGGCCATTTAAATTTAAAATCAGTTGCAAAAATTGACATAAAAGACCAAACAAAAAATAACATAATATAGGTAGTAACAGCTTCAAAGACAAACAAATCTTGAACAAAAAAAGCAATTATTAAGCCAACCATAATAATTGGCAAAGACATACTGGTTTTAAATTTTTCCTTTCGATTCAAATAAAAAACCGGACTAAAAATAAATAGAAGGTAGACAATCAAGCCTGCGATTCCAACTGTTATAGCTCGGTCAAAGATTATATTATGGGCACGGTCAAACCAGACTTGTGAACCCTGATCTTCATAAATAATGGCCGGAAAATGTCGATCAAAAACGTAAGTGAAATTCTCTAAGCCATAGCCAAAAAATGGACGCTCCTTAACCCCCTGCCAAGCCGCCTGCCAAGTTGCCAGCCTAGTTTCTGCGGTTCGCTCTTGCAAGGAGATAGAAGCGATTCTAGCCAAAGCTTGATTATTTTTTATAAAATTACTATTTCTAGCGGAATAAAATAAAAAACTAATAACCAAAATAATTAGGATTCCTCCCCCTGCCCAAATTCTAACTTTTTTATTGCTAGCCTTAAACAACCAAAGAACCAACGCCAAAAACAAACCAATAGCAAGCCCAACGATAGCTCCCCTGGTCTGAGTTTGAACCATAATAAAAATAAAAAGTAAACTTAAAATACTGTAGTATATTTTTAAATAAATGTTATGGCGACGAAATAATAAATAAATAGCCAAGCCAAGATTAAGCAAAAGATAGGCTGCTAAAAAGGCTGGATTGCCAATAGTTGACGCCACTCGACTACCAGTGGTATTCAAAATTGACTCCGCGCCGAATAATTGAGCCAAAGCAAAGGCTGAGACGAACAAAGAAACCAATAAGGAAAAATCAAAAAATGGCAACCAATAATTTTCTTTTCTAAATACCGAACTTAAAATAAAAAAATATGCCAGCAAATGAAGCCATAAAATTAGCCCCTCTCCCCTTTCAATATCCCCCCAAAAACTTAGATGAAAATCAACTCCAAAAACTGAAGAAAAAAAAGCTATAATAACAAATAACAAAAGGACTACTGACAAAAAATTAAACCGAGGTAAATATTGACGATTTCTATAAATCAAAAAAAGATAAGCTAAAAGCATTATTTCGACAGCCAAGCGAAAAACCAAAACTTTTGTAAAAATAAATGGGAAAAAAAATCGATTATCAATCAACAAAGCTGCAACTAGAGTAATACCAACGCAAATATAAATAATCCAAAGACTAATTTTTTCCAAATAACTAGTCATAATTAACTACTTTAAATTAGGATAATTACCCAAAACCGAAGCGGCTTTTTTTGGATCTATCTTTTTTAATTCAGAATAATAGGCTTTAGCCTTGTCTAAATCTTGATTGTTTTTAGATTCAAAAAAACTAATTAATTGCGAATAGTACTCAACGCTATTGGCTGAGTTTTTTTCAATTGCTTGCAAAACAATTGGCTCATATTTATCCTGTGAGTCTGGCAAATTATAGCGGTACAGATCCATCAAGCCCTGATAAGCGATTGTTAAGCCCGGCTGCAGCTCAAGAGTTTCAAGATAATATTCTTCTGCTTTTTGATAATCTTTAATAAAATATTGATAGACATTAGCCAAATTATAAGTGGTTCTAAAATTATATGGCTGCAACTGATAAGCCATTTCCCAAGCATCGATTGCTCCTTGATGATCATTTAAAAATTCTTTTATCTGGGCAAAATCATCCCAATTTGAAGGATTTTCTGGGTCTTTTAGAATCTCTGACCTTAGATTTTGAAGTTGGCTAATTTTATCATCAAAGATTTTCATGTCCAAGCCTTCAGCCGGTCTAAATTTATTTTCATCGATACTGGTTAATTTTCTGATCTCAAAATCTTTAGCCGTTGGAAAAACCTTAATTAAACCTTGAGATTGATAATAAAATAACACACCAAAAACCACGACAATGGCTAAAATAGCAACTGCTACGATTCTAACAACCATCTTTTTACTGTTTAATTTAACTTTTTGATCCAAATTATCCATATTATATAAAAGACATATTACTTAATACTCAAGAATATTATAATATTTTAAACTACAAATTTCAAGAGCCCCCTTTTGGGGGCTCATTGAAATTCTAACTTGTGTTCTAACTAACTATTATTCACCGACAGTAACTGGTGTAGAAGTAGAAGTAGAACCTAAGCCTTCAACTAGGTAACCATTGTACCATTGGCTGGCAGTCAAAGAACCAGCGGTTTGAGTCTGATCTGCATTCAAATCTGACCAAACAAAGTTACCTTGGTCGTTAGTAACGAATGTATCAGCTTCCGCACCAGCAACATGATTAGTAGTGCTAGTGGCGGTATCGCCCAACAAACTAGTTGAAACAGTATCAACATTAGATGTAGTACCAATAGTAGCATAGAAATCAATACTACAAGTACTGTCTTTGTTGATATCCAAATAATATTTGGTTGTATTCAAGGCGTTACTAATTTTAAGACCCCAAGTCTTAATACCAGCGCCAATGTCTGTGCCAGCAGGGGTTGCGGCAGATAACACTGTACCTGAACTTAAACTACCACAACTTGAAGCCAACTTGATATAACCGTTAGTCAAATTAACACCGGTTGAAGTGGTGGTCACAAATGATAATTTGTACACACCAATTTTGTTACCAACGGCGGTAATTTTGGTTCTCTGTAGAGAAGCGGTAGCGGCTAATTTGTTAGTTGGGGTTTCAATTACAACCTGAGGAACAGCTTTGTGAATAATCATCGCTGAACCGGTTGAACTGTTGTAGTCGAAGGTAGCAGTAGTATTAGAACCGTTACCAGTGGCAGTGAAACCATTTTGACCAGATAAACCAACGACAATGTCGGCATTAGCTGTACCTGGTTGGTTGGTGCCCATCGAAACAATGTCACCCAAAACAACTAAATCTTTACCATCATCGGTGGCTGGAATGGTTAATGCGCCTCTTTCAAGGTTGATCTGCTTAGTAGCAGCGGCAACTGCATAACCATCAGCATTACCAACAACGCTACCATCAATCTTTAAGTAGATTTTGCTGATTTGAGTATAGTCACCAGCGGCTGTACCCTCTAAACCACCATCACCAATACGAACAGTTAATTTAGTAACGTCGATTGGTTCATTAGTAGCTTTTAAGTTGACATTGGTCAATGTAACACCGGTAGTGCCAGCCACTAATAATTGGCCAGGAATACCATTGACATTTACTGCCAATGTACCTGCACCAGTAGTGGTAACTAAAGCACCATCGTTAGCAGTCACAGTAACTGTGGCAGCGTTGCCAGTGGTTACACCATAGGCAGTAATAGCTGCGCTTGAAGTAATACCCCAAGCATCTACTTCGCCAGCGGCTGAATTTGAACCAATGTCAGCATAAAGGTCTAAATTCTTTGAAGTACCTTTAGTAATAATCAAAGGTTCACTTAAAGCGAAGGTTGAAGTAGCGGTTGCATCGCCATCACCGTCATAAGTGACTGGATTGTCGTTGACTGGCAATAAAATTGTACTGCCATCTTTCAATGTCAAGTTATTCAAGGCACCAGTAGTTGATGCTCTAACTGAAATTGAAGTGACTCTGATATTTTCACCAGAATTTGAAGCATCAAAATTCCAGCTACCAATCAACACGCCAGTGCTATTAACAATGACATTTTTGTCAGTTGGAGTAGAATTTTTAGCAACGGTCAAAGTAGCAGTTTTCACTGTTTGAGTGACAGTTGAGATGCTTGAAGCTGGTGATGGAGTGATGGTTAAACCGGTTGTTTCACCTTTGGCGGTAATGGCCGAAGGAGTAACGCTGGCATAAATGGTGTCATTGGTTGTCCAACCACCATTAGTGTCCAAAGTACCAACAACTTTATAAACCGAAGTGCCAGTTGGCACAGTAAATGTGTCAGTGAAAGCAACGGTCAAAGCATTGTTAGTAATATCGGTTGGGCCAGCAACGGTTTTACCAGCTGCGTCAACTAATTTGACTGACTTGAAAGCATCTTCGGTAATAGTACCAGAAGTACTTGAAGTGATGGTCAAAGTTAATGCAGTAATAGTGGTTGGTTCACCTTTAGCTTGGAATTCGAAGGCACCAATGGTTTGATCTGCACCAATAGTGATATTGCCGGCGGCAATAGTGTTAGCGCGACCAACTCTCAAGCTACCAGCCGAAATAGTAAAGGTGTTGTCAGATAATACTGGATTGTTGCTGCTTGAACCGGTTCCACTGTAAGTTGGGGTAATGTTGTAACCATAGGTTAAACCTTTCAACAATAAGTTGGTTGATCGGTAAAGACCTAATTGGATAGTTCGAGCTGAACCATCAACAACATCAGCTTTAACTAAGAATTGTTTAGTTTGACCTTTAGTCAAAGTAATTGGACTAAAAGTAAAAGTAACGTAATTACCACTAACTACACCATTAGCAATCTCAGTGCCATCTTGATAAAGCTTAATATTGGCTAAATCGTTAGCCAAGCTAGCGCTACCACTCTGGTACACTTTGACTGAACTAAATTGAGCTTCTTCAGCTGAGCTGTTGGCAACCTGGAAAGAAAACATTGTGTAGTTAGTCTTTCCAACTTCCAAAGTTGAAGTTGAATTGGTGTAAGCACCTCTAGAAACAGTAGCAGTACCAATAGTAATAGTAGCATTGGTTGTCTGATAGTTACCAAAAATTGGCAAACTGCCAGAAATTGAACTACTGCCTTTTAAGGTCAATGTTTTTAGACCTAAAGCAGGTACTTCACCGGCATAACTAGCCATAGTGGCTTGAGATGCCATGTTACCAGCTAAGTAAACTGAACGAGTTGTACCGGCTGGGATGGTAAAGTCATCGGTAAAGTTAGCAACATGTTCTGAGTTGAAGGTTTTGCCTGAATCGTTGATTGGCAACATAGTTGCACCATCTAAGATGTCAACGCTGGCAAAAGCAGCATCATTACCTAAACCACCTCTTACTACACCCCAGTTGTCGATGATAATGTCACCGTCAGCTGAAGCGGTTAAGTTGATTTTGGTAAATGCAACGTCAGCTGCACCACCAACAACAATCCCAGAAGCTGGACTGTCTGGAGCTAATGAAACAGTTACAGAACTACCAGTTGAGATTGGAGAACTATCGCTTAAAGCTTTATCAGCATCAATAGTAGCTGAAGCATCCATTTCAGCAGCTTTGTCGTAGTCAGAAGCTGACCCTAAAGCTGGAATTGGAGATGGATTCATGGTGTAGTAGTAGCTGTTTAAAGCATTCATACTAACCAATGAAGTGGTTTTCCAATCACTACCATAAATTTCAGCTGCTTGAGCTTCGGTTACTGAATGAAGCTTGCCGCCGCCAGAAACCACATAGTAACTTGAATCGCCACCAATTTGAATGACTCTAGCGCCTGGTCTGACAGTCACAAATCCGCCTGATGGATAAGCTGACATTTCAACTTGGGAAATCTTTTTCACCGAGCCAAAACCAGTGTACCAGGTTGAGTATGTACCCTCATTTGGGAAAACATACTTTCTACCGTCAGTTCCAATGTAGTAAACAGCATCGCAAATACCGTCTTTAGCCGCACAATCAAGTTTGACTAAATCACCGGTTGAAGCGGCGCCTACTGCCAATGGAGTAGCAAGCAATCCTAATGACCAGACTGCTGTTGTTACAACTAACGCGTAGGTTAATAATTTTTTAATCATGAAAATAAATTCCTTTCTAGTCCACTTGAAAACTTTTTAGTTAGGTAACTTTAAAGTGATATTGTTGCGCCTAGGCTAAACCAACAACATCACTTAGCTCCCCTAGGAATGGAGCGTTTAGATTACTAAATTCCTCAAAAGTTTAAAGATCCGACTTTTTTAGTGGTCGACCTTTATCTTAAAACTTAAGGCTAATCTAAACCCTAATTAATCTAAAAAGTTTAAATGAACTTATCTAGCCCGCTAACTTATAGTTGGCAGGTAAGATAAATTATTTAATTTTCTATATTAGTGGCAGTTGATTCTGATTGACTGTTGTCAGCCGACTCGACTTCTGCCTGACTTGATTGCTCGGTAAGATCTTTGCTTTCTCCCAAGACCTCGCCGGGTTGATTGTCTTGATCAATTATTTGATCGGTGCTGGTGGCAATAGCAGACTGCTTTTCTTCTTCAACTAACTTATCGGCCGAAACAGTGACCGCCTGCACTGATTCGACTGCCTGATCGACAATTTGTTTAATTTCCGGATCGGTTTCGCTGATGGTTTTAGCTTTTTGATCTAGCGACTGAGCTAACTGTTTAGTTTCGTTACTGATGGTGATGGCGATTCTGAGTGTTCGATCGTGATCGGATTGATTGCCATCTTTATCTATATTATTAATATGATTTTGAACTGAAGCGACATTACGTTGTAATTCTTGGACTACTGCAGCTAACTTATCATTTTTTTCTTGGGTCTGATCGTCTGAACGAGAAGCAATTTGATCAAATTCATTAATTCTTTTTTTAGCGAATTCAATTTTTAATTCAACCTTTCTTTCATCACCAGAGCTAACAGCAATTTGAACACTTTCTAAAGCTAATTTAACCGGATACAGACCGTCACCAGGCAAACTATAAAAAGAAGCGTTAACCACCAAACTACTGCCGACTGAAAAACCAAGGACCAACAACATCACAACTGCCGGCTCTAACAATCGTTGGCGAAAAAGAGAACCAAAAGCCACCACGTAGTCTTGCCAACCAAAACTCTTTTCTTCAGCTGTCTGGTTGATCTGAGATAATAAAAAATCACGATTCAAAGTTTGCCACTCTGATCGTGGTTTAACATTTTTTAAACTCTTAATTTTTTTAATCAACTTTTCTTCAGTCATTTGATTTAAACATTTTTTTCGATAGTCTCTTTAACTACTTTCAAAGCTCGATGGACCAATACTCGAACCGAACCTTTTGATTTATTTAAAACTTCAGCAATCTCGGTGATTGAAAGTTGTTCAACATACCGCATCACAATTACTTCCCGATATTCATCTTTTAATCCCTTAATAATTTCTTCAATATTATTGACCTCTGCTTTGATGTCAATTTGGGAAAGAATGTTTTGCTGCCTGCTATCTTCAATTTTCAAAAGCGTTTCCTCGTCGCCAACCAGTTGAACTTGCGATTTCTTGCGATAGAAATCGACCACTAAATTTCTGGCCGTGGTGTATAAAAGTGATTTTAAATTCTTAACTTCTTCTTGAGTTTCGGCAACGTAATTCCAAATTTTCAAAAAAGTTTCTGAGGTTAAGTCTTCGGCATCTTGTCTGGTTGGAACCTTAAAAAAAATAAACCGATAGATCGAAGCAACGTACAAATCATAAAGCTCACCAAAAGCATCTTTATCTTTCTTTTTCAACCTGACTAGTAGAAGTTTTTCTTTTAAACTTAAACTCATTATAGTAGACGATAAATAGGCATAAATGTTACACAATAACCTGATTATAATTAATTTATCCACCTTTAGTCAATGGGGTTAAAAAACTAAGATACCCACAGATTTGATAGATTAACTTGCTTATTTTAAATCACTATTGTATAGTAAATATATAATATTTTGTCTACAATATTCTAGACAAAATACCTTAATAAGTCAATAGAAAATAACTTATGAATAACATGATTAGGGTGTCAGTGTCAGAGGCTTCAAGGCTATTTGGCGTTGACCAAAAAACAATCAGACGAGCGCTGGCCAAACAAGAAATAAAATATGTGGTGGTAAGAGGTCGATATAAAATCAATTTTGAGAGTCTTTTGGAATGGTCGCAAAATAGAACCACTGCCAAAAATAAATTGGCTAAAAATGGCATCGGCCAATATGTGGATAAATGGAAAATTAAAAACCGACTCTACTCCCCTAACCCAAAACTACTCGAAAAATAACTAACTAAAAAATCCCCACTTGTTGAGGGATTTTTTAGTTAAAAAATTTAAAATATTTTTTATGGCAACGGGGACAAAGAAACGTTCAATTTAATATTTTTATCATCACGCAAAACCTCTAAATTTAAGCTATCGCCAGACTGATACTGCTGAATGATTTCAGCTAAACTATTAGTCTTGTCGATCAACTGATTTTCAACACTAATGATTACATCACCAACTTGTAACTTAGCATTAGCGGCTGGCGAATTTTTTTTCGGCTGACTATAAATTAAAGCACCGGATTGCTGATCGGATGCACTGGTTGTATTAGATAAATCAATATATTGAACTCCTAGATAAGAACGCCTAATCGAACCATCCCGAAAAACGCTAACCAAAACTGGCCGAAAATGATTAATTGGTACCACAATAGTCTGATTTTTATTTGATTGAATAACGCCAACCACCTCGCCATTAGAATTAATGATTGGCCCACCTAAATATGAATTATCTAGATTGTTAGTTAATAAAATAAATCGAGCATATTTTTCCGAAGATAAAACATAATCTTGACTAGTCGATTGATTTTGAAAATTGAGACTTTTGACATAATCAACACTGGCCTGACCAAAAGAATTATCCCCCACCACCAATTGACCAGCCAAAAGCTCATCGGAATCACCCAGCAAAACTACTGGCAAATTATTAGCGGTGATTTTGACAAAAGTAATACCAGTCATCGGGTCGGTAACTAATTGATCAATTTTATACTCTTGACCTTGATAAACCACAACCACCAAGCCCTTTTTATTTTCATTCACCACTGATTGGTCGGTAGCTAACCAGCCATCGCTGGTTAAAATAAACCCACTGCCTAACAAATCAGCCGGATAATAAATCGACTGTAAAATATTCTGACTCGCCTTTTTGATTGGATAAAAACCGACCACGCTGGCGTCAACTTTTCGAATCGCTTGGTCAACTGCAAAATCTTGTTCGGTGCCAATTACTTTTTTAACTTTTTTTAGCTCCTGGATATCTGAGGTTTGATTATTTTGCTGCTGGATAACTTGCGTCTGATAATTCAAAAAATGTTGCCGCCACGGATCAAAATAAACAGTCCCTAAGGCTTGACCAGCCAAACCGGCAAAAAAACCAAAGGCGGAAGCCAAAAAAATTGATTGTAAAAGTTTGCGATCTTTTTGATTTTTAAATAATTTCATAATAAAAAGTTAAACCCACTTAGCTGAAAATAAAATCAAAACCAAGCAGACTAAAGTAATAATGACGTATCTAATGATCACCCTTTTTTCTTTAATATTAAGCAGCCAATTTCTGGCTAACCCGGACATTAAATAATAAGTCAAAGTCACAATCAAACTATCGACATAAATACTGGTTGGCAAATAATTAACTGCCAAACAGACCTCCAAACTAACTAAAATAATTATCAATATTGCTAGACGACTTTTGGTGAAAGAAAGATTGCTGACATAAAATAATTCAAAAGTAAGTAAAAACAAAGCCACGCCGCCAAGTAATAAAATCGACCAAATATTAAAATTCAAAAAAAGCTGAAGGCCGAAAAAACCACTGAAAAGTAAAAAGACAGCAAAAACATTCAAATAATTGGAAATATTTTCTAAAGCATAAGCTTCATATTTTGGCCGACGATGTAAATAAAGATAAATAATTTGTAAAAAAATAAACAAAAAAAATGTGAAAACTAAACCATAAAAATAACGCAACCACCTGCCTTCAACAAAAAGAAAAAATAACCAGGCCGAAAACAAAAAAATCGTTGGGGAAATGCTCAAAAACCAAAACTGACTTTTTCTAATTTGGCGACCGGTCAACTGCCAGATAGTTAAAAATAATATCACTAAAGACAAAACCGATAACCAATAAAAAAGCTCAGCCTGGACTAAAACCAACCAAAAGAAACTCAAAAATAATAAACTAGAAATCCAAACTGATAAACGATTAAGTAAATTCATATTATTTTGGTGAAATTTTTACGGTTGCTCGACCGGCCGATAAGCTAATAGATTGAACTGACCCATAGTCATTAATCAGCTGGCTAAAATCACTGATCAAACTATCCAACAGGCCGCCAAATAACTGATTGATGGTCGAACTAGGTAAGCCCAGATTGCCGACCTGAACCGACTTAATATCAAACTTAACCTGATTATCAACTAACGTTGGTACTAAATCGACAGTTAAATCAGTTTTGATTGGTTTAAGCAGTGAACCAAAAATTTCAATTTTTTCCGAATCAATTGTCGCTTGAACCCCATCGGCAAAGTATGGATCCTGGCCAGTGGCTAAAGTTTGACGCAACAAATAGGTTAACTGCTCATCAGAAATAGTTAAAGTCAAACCATCACCCGTTTGACTAAGGTTCTGATTGATTTGCAAATTATTCAAATCGGCAGGGTCAATCTTAACGTTTTTTTCTGCCGTTGGCAACTGATAAAAAATATCGGAAAAAATTGGAATTTTCACCAAACCACTTTTAGCCAAGGCGGCCAGACCAACCAGCAATAAACCAATAAAAATAAGAACGACAAAAACACAACAGCCTTTTTTAAATTTGGCCTTAAGCCGTTTACGCCGACGATACTTTCTTTTGGGTCGCTGCCAATCGTCATCGGCTTCAAGATCTTCAATGTGATCAATTCTAACCATTATTATTTACTTTTTAACCAATCATATTGGTTGGCTAACTGGTCAATTCTTTTTTTAGCTTGATCAA
This sequence comes from Candidatus Buchananbacteria bacterium, assembly GCA_016930315.1. Lineage (GTDB taxonomy): Bacteria > Patescibacteriota > Patescibacteriia > Buchananbacterales > UBA6539 > JAFGGX01. Next base: position 27,957 of record JAFGGX010000018.1, on the reverse strand, counting down.
TTTTTTCTTGATCATTGTCGTTAGTACCATCTTCTAAATCCTGTAAAGCTAAAACCAAATTAAGGTGAAGATTAAGATCTTGGCTTGGCGCGCGCAAGTCTAATATCTGGTCTTTAATACCAGTAAATTGACCGGTTAACCAATAGGGCGCAAGAATATTTGCAAGTTGAACTTGATAATCTTTTTCAACTTGTTCCGTCAACAATTGCGACTGAACTACAGCATCTTGATTGCCAACATCAACCGTCTGATTGTTATTTTGTGAACTGCAGCCGGAAAAAATAAAAAGGCTAAATAACAAAATTGATGGCAGAATGGTTTTTTTTAGTATGCTCATTGGTTAAACTATTAAAAAATCATTTCACCGCGCTCTTTTTCCATCTCCACCCAATCGTTGGCGGTATCGTCCCATCGATAAACGGTAAATTTATAAGTTTTTTCCGTGTCGGAATATTTATATTGGACCGAAGAATCGCTGCCAATTCGGCGTGAACCTAAAACTTTTTTTTCTAAGATCAATGGCTTAGTTGTTCGAGTCAGCCGCATTTTACCCAACGGACCATGAAATTCAATAATTTCAATTATTCCTGGGCCTTCGTCTTCAGGCAAATCTTGGGTGTCGTCAACATCAATGCCAAATTTATCTTTGACTAGCCACTTGATGTCTTGCCATTTTTCGTCAGTCATAATTCAAAAATTTTAGCAGTTAATTATTGTTGATTATAACACAAAATCCTACCTTTTTGAAAGAAATTGATTAGCCGCTTTAATTAGATTCTGACCATCCTGATAAAAGGCTCTCTTTAAAGCGGTTTCAAAATCAAACCAACCATAGTCAAGATGTTCAGCCGAAATTTTAATTTCTTGATCTTGGACTTGACCTAAGAAAAAAATGGCGTGTTTGGCGGCTTTTTCTTTTACTCCGTCGCTAACAATTGTATCGATATCATAATCATACTCATAACGAAAATCTTTAATCACTTCGACTGTCTGGATACCGGTTTCTTCGGCTAATTCTCGTTTGGCGGTTGCTAGCTCGCTTTCCCCCGACTCCTGGCGACCTTTAGGAAAATTCCAATATTGACCCTCGTGATGCAACATCAAATATTTGATTTCACGGCCCACCATTTTAAAAATGACAAAGCCGATTGTGTTTTGCCTAACCATAAAATTTAGTTCATGTTTTAAGCTAGTTTTTTAATCTATTTTATTTTTAGTCTAAATATTTTTTACCCTTTAAGCTGGTCGGCAAATATTGCTGGTCTTCTTGCCAATCGTAGTCTGGCGAATATTTATAATCTTTGCCGTAATTTAAATCCTTCATCAATTTGGTCGGCGCGTTGCGCAAGTGAAGCGGGACTGGTTCATCCATGGTATTTTTTACATCTTCTTTAACCTGGCCATAAGCGCGATAAACCTCCACCGATTTTGGCGCTCGGGCCAAATAGACAATACATTGGCCTAAAATAATGTCACATTCGGGCATGCCTAAAAAATGAGCGCCTTGATAAGCAGCCACGGCCTGTTCTAGGGCGTGCGGGTCGGCTAAACCAATATCTTCAACCGCCATTCTAATCATGCGCCGAGCGACGTAAAGAGGGTCTTCGCCGGCTTCCAGCATCCGGCTGAGCCAATAAAGAGCCGCGTCGGCATCACCGCCTCGGACTGACTTATGCAAAGCCGAAATAATGTTGTAATGTTGTTCGCCATCTTTGTCGTAAAGATAACTGGATTTTTGCAATGCCTCTTTAATTTTGTCTTTAGTAATCACAATTTTTCCTTGGCTGTCTGGCCGAATCGAATTAACCGCAAATTCAAGAGCGTTTAGAACCACTCGAGCATCGCCATTAGCCAAAGAGGCAAAATAACGAATCGTTGGAGCATCAATATCAATTTTTAAATGCTTGAAAGCGGTTTTGATTGCCCGCTCAATAATCATTTCTAAATCGTGATCGGAATGTTGTTGGAGCACAAAAACTCGACTTCTGGAAAGCAGAGCTGAATTCACTTCAAAACTTGGATTTTCAGTGGTGGCGCCAATTAAAGTAATTAGACCTTGTTCGACATGAGGCAGTAACGCATCTTGCTGAGATTTATTCCAACGATGGATTTCATCGATAAAAAGAATGGTTCGTTGGCTATTAAACTTCCGACGGTCGCGGGCTTGCTGAATAATTTCGCGCAATTCTTTAACCCCCGAGGTCACAGCCGAAAATTGAATAAAAACTGACTTAGTCATTTGGGCAATGATTCTGGCCAGAGTACTTTTGCCGCTGCCCGGCGGGCCCCAAAAAATAATTGACGGCAAATTATCGTTTTCAATCGCTTGGCGCAATAAAGTACCTGGGCCAATAATTTCTTTTTGACCGACAAAATCATCCAGCGTTTTTGGCCGCAAGCGATCGGCCAGCGGAGCTTGACTGGCTAAATTGTTTTCTAAATTTTGGTCGAATAAATCCATAAAATTACTTTCCGTATCGACGTTGGCGGTTATTAAACACCTCAATTGCTTGTTGTAAATCGGCCTGACTAAAATCCGGCCAGTGTTTATCGATAAATAACAATTCGGAATAAACTGATTGCCAAGTTAAAAAGTTTGACAAGCGATGTTCACCGGAAGTGCGAATAATTAAATCTGGATCGGGTAAGCCATCTGTCCACAAAAATTTTTTAATTAAATCTTCGTCAATTTTTTCAATTGCAATTTTTTGATCAATGATTTTTTTGACTGCCTGAATAATTTCCGGCCGACCGCCGTATGAAATGGCTAAGTTAAAAATCAAACGCTGATTGTTTTTAGTTTTGATTTCAGCTTGAGCAATTAAATCTTGGATGTCGGCATCCAATCTTTCTTTTTGACCAATGACATTAACTCTAATTCCCTGCTCGGCTAATTTTGCTAAATCGTTTTTTAATACCAGCCGAAACAGATCCATTAAATATTTGACCTCATACTCAGAGCGGTTCCAATTCTCAGTTGAAAAAGCATAAACGGTCAAAACTTTTACACCAGCTTCAATACACCAACTAGCCACTTCTTTCATCTTTTCATACCCTTTGCGATGGCCTACAAGACTAGCCAGACCATTATTTTTGGCCCAACGTCGATTGCCGTCCATAATAATGCCTAAATGTGCTAATTGGTTAATTTCGGCCATAAAATCGCAATTTTTAAGCTTTAAATGCTATTACATTTTACCTTTAATTAAGACAATGGTCAAAATTATCCCAAACTTGACAAAAATATAATAATATAGACTAATTTAATGACCTCTTTAACAACAAATGGCTTGATTTTAGTAACAAAAAAAGTTAAACTAGCAAAGACACAATCGAGCTGTAGCCCCGACATTCGTCGGGATAAACTCCATTGGCTAGCGCGTCTTTCATCTTATATTTTTTAAATTAAAATTTTTCTGCCGGGGTATAGCGCAGTTGGTAGCGCGCATCGTTCGGGACGATGAGGTCGTCGGTTCAAATCCGGCTACCCCGACAAAGAAATTTTTAAATAAGGTGATGGATTCGGAACGATAAAGCCTTCACGTCGCTCGCGAGCGACGTGACCAGCCCGACCAAAATTATCAAAACAAAAAAGAGGGCTAAATAGCCCTCTTTTGATTCGCCTTAAACTAGATTATAATACGGCGTCTTTGGCAGCTTTAGCAACTCGGAACTTCACCACAGTTTTAGCAGGAATCTTGATTTCTTCGCCAGTGGCTGGATTTCGGCCCATTCTTGCTTTTCGGTCGACTTTGACTAATTTACCAACGCCTGGGATGGTAAATTCGCCATTCTTTTTGACTTCTACGTAAGCAAGTTCCGTCATTTTATCCATAAAATTAGCGACGTCCTTCTTACTTAGCTCAGTTTTCTCAGCCAAAACGGCTAATAACTGAGACTTGGTCATTTTTGCCATAATTTCCTTTTTATTAATAATTAAGGCTTTTTAGTTATACACAATGGTATTATAAAGGAAAATTTAAAAAAATACTAGTATTTAAGGGAAATTTAAATCAAGGTCAATTTAGTATTGCAAAGTCATCTTAATTTTTTTAGTTGCTTGAGGTTTGCGGGCAATAATTTTTTCAATGTTACAAGTACCGCATTTTGGCGCTTCAATAAAGCCTTGCATCGCCGCTTCGGCGCACCAGCCGCTATCAATCCAATCAAATAGCCATTCATGAGTATATTCCGGCCGATCTTGGTTGGCCGCCACACCCAACGTTTGTAGCCAGCGCTGATTAAAGACCTCTTGCGAACCAATTGGCGGCGACATTACAATCGGAATTCCTAACGCACAATAAAAAGATAGTTCTGATGGTTTGGTCCACAAAATGTCAGTGACGCGCATGGCTTCGTTAAATAAATCAAAATATTCTTCCTTAGAAGAAGCGTGAACAATCACCACCCCCGAATCAAGTTGATTAGCCAATCCGTTTTTTTTGACTTGCTGACGAAAATAAGTACTAACACTATTGTGAATACCGGCCACCAAAACCAACCGAATTTTTTTCTCTTTAATTTTTTTTCTTAAGCTCGCCAAAATCAAAGCGCCGATTTCTCGCTGTGCGCCCGCTCCCCCAACTGCAAAAGTTAAAGTTAAAGGATGATTGCTTTCTTTTGGTAAACTTTTTAATTTTATTTTTTTAGTTACCAGTGCACCATAATTATTCCGATAATTATTTTTTGGATCAAGATTAATTAATCGGTTGGCTAGATCGCGACGCAAAATATTCATAGTCGGCCCACCGATATTTTCCATTGGCAACGGAAAACCGGCTAAATGAATACTTTTTTCGGGTACACCATATTCTTTAAGCCTTTCAACCACCCGATAATTTGGGGCAAAATATTTAATCCGAGTTTGATGGGGATTTTTCGGTGCCCAAGCTCGAGTGATATCGGTGTCGGTGGCAACACAATAAATTTCACCCGGATAATTATATTCTTCGGCCATAAAAGCAATGGCAAAAAAAGTAGTAACCAGTGGCAATGGATTTTTAGCCAATTTTTCGATCAAGTGCTTGCCCCAATGATTGCGTTTGATAAATCGATAAATTTGTTTAATTTGGATGGTTGGTTTGGATAAATCGCGCCGCGGATAAAAAGAAGGGATTTCTTGAATTCGATCAAAAATCGAAAAAACCCACGGCCCAACAATTGGCACGTGAGTAAAACGCGAAACAAATTCATAAAATTTGCGGCTGGTTTTCCAAATTCTTTTGTCTGATTGAGGAATGCCCGGATAAGAATTGGCAACAATCACTTGATTTTGATAAGCCAATTGATGCAAACTATGAGCCGGACGTTGATGGCCATAGCCCATATTCACTGCCACCACCCAGGCTAAATTTTTTGATTTTGATTTTTTGATTTTAACCATGAGTTTATTTTAACAAAAAAATAATTTTTTGACGAGCAAACACCAACGGCGAGGATAAATTCCTCGCCTACGCGACCCACCCCCCATTGTTAAAAACCAGGCTTTTTACGCCTAGCCGATTATTATTTGATTACTGTTAAATTTTAGGCTAGACTATATAAACCTATGAAAAAAGTTGTTTTAGATATTGAAACAAAAAATACTTTCCAGCAAGTTGGTAAAAACGAACCTAAACTTTTAGATATTTCTTTGTTGGTTGTTTACGACTACCAAACCGATCAATATTTTACTTTTCTGGAAAACGAATTAAATAAACTTTGGCCGCTTTTAGAAAACACGGATTTAATTATCGGATATAATTCCGATTATTTTGATATTCCGATTTTAAATAAATATTATCCGGGCGACTTAACCAAAATCAAAAGTCTAGATTTATTGGAAGAAATCAGAAAATCCTTGGGTCACAAAATCCGTTTGGATTCGGTAGCTGACGGGACTCTTGGAATAAAAAAAAGCGGTAATGGCTTGGATGCAATTACTTGGTATAAAAATGGCGAGATTGAAAAAATCAAACAATACTGCCAGCAAGATGTAAAAATCACCAAAGAGATTTATGAATTTGCCCTCAACAACAAATTCTTACGCTATAAAATTTTAGATGAAATTAAACAATTCCCGATTGAAACTGCCGCTTGGGAAGAAAAAAAAGAAACCACAATCAACTTAACAATGCCGTGGTAAAAGAAAGCCCGCGCCAAAAAACAAGACGCGGGTTTATGTCCAAAGGACGTCAGCGCACATTGCGCTTCTTGGATGCTGTCGACGGTCACGCGACGGCTGGGGCGGTGAGCTCGAGATCATATTCAACTTTATAATAACTGATCACTTCGCCGTTGTGCTTGGACCCATCTGCGTCACAGGGGTCAGGGCCAAGGAAGGCCTTTTCCCCATGCATCACAATAATGAATCCGTCGTCGCACACCAAGCCACCAACTACCGTACCAATTTTTTCCAAATCTGAGTGCGTGAATTCTGACCCTTTCTTCAGAACAGAAATCGCAACTACAGGATTCTCATTGAGATCATTTGTCGGCAGGTACAAGACTTTACATGTAAAAGTTTGCTCAAGGACAGCAATTGCTTTTCTGGCCTGACCCGCCTTTCGCTCTGTCAGATTATTTCGCTCTGTCAACACACTCCGCTTTGATTCTTTAGCTCTTCTCATCTTGCTTTTCACCTCACTCTCTGAATTGGAATTCATCATATATTTAGCATATTATTAATATTTTTGTCAACCATTTTATAATAAAAGAAACACCCGCGCCAAAATAAAAGACGCGGGTTTTTTAGAGTTGCTATTGACTCTAAATACGAAAGCGGGGCATCAAGGCCCTTGGATTTCATGATCACCACTTCCAGCTAACAAAACAAAAAAAGCCGTAGCCATATTGATCCTCTCCCTACCTCCCGGCCTTTCAACGCCCAACATGCCGGCCAGATGATCAGCGGTGAGAGCTTCTTTGAACCCCACATCAAGCGCATCTGGGGTTAATTCGCCACGACTAATCAATCCGAGCACTTTTGATGCTGGAGGTGTTTCAAAGAAACCATCGTGCAAGCACAGTAGAAGCAGACTAAGAGCACTGCAATACATGTCAATCTTGAATTGGTTCTGAGTATCGCCCCAATCCTCTGGCACATCAGTGCACGCACTCAAGGCGTCGGCTATGGCTTGTTGTATCGCGTATCGATAGCACTCACACCAATCCGTTGCATCCATTCTCGGCACGAAAGAGCGCAAGGCCGGCTGAAGGATTTTTTGCCCGAATACAATACGGTAAAAAGACTCTTGGGTGGCAAGATAAGCAAAACAACAGAAGTTGATTAGGCCAAACTCGCTAACCTGATTGAGTCTTCTCCAAGTGCTTGGCTCATCAGCCTGCTCAGCGATAACACGAGGCAACACATGAATACAGGTTGCCCTAAAAGATTTAAAACAACGTTCCCTTCTCGGATCCATGACACTTCTCCTTATGCTAAAAGGGTTTGTTCATACATCAAAGAACCACCGAAAACTTACTATTTTTCGCTAAATTTGTCAAACTAAAAAAATCCCGCGACTAGCGAGACACCATATTTTTGAGATTTAATTTTTGAGATTCTATCGATTATACCTCAAGGCCGTTACTGGATCCATGTTAGCCGCTGTTTTGGCTGGAAAAACTCCAAACGATAAACCAATCGCAATGGCTACGCCGCTGGCTAAGGCTAAAGACGACGGCAAAACTACAAACTTCCAGGCAAAACCTTGAGATGTAGCCACCACCGAAACCAGCCACGCAAACAGCACTCCAATCAAAACCCCAATGATTGCACCCAAGAAAGTAACAATCACTGCTTCCCACAAGAATTGAAACAAAATATTATTGTTAGTCGCACCCACTGATTTGCGCAAACCAATTTCGTAAGTTCGCTCCATTACCGACACATACATAATATTCATAATCCCAATCCCACCGACCACTAACGAAATTCCCGCCACGGCAATTAACAAAACCGAGATTGCCCAAAAAATTGTATTTAACATATCCAACGCTTCGGCAATCGAAGTGACGGCAAAATCTTCTTTATCCGGGTCGGTGATGTCGTGGCGCTCGCGCAACAGCTGCTCCATTTCGGCAACGGTTTGATCAATTAAATCCGGATTTCTAACCTGAGAGGTAATAAACATAATATAGTCAACGCCCATAATTTTTTTCTGCAGGGTCTGAACCGGAATATAAATCATGTTATCCATATCAAAACCAAAAGTCGCTCCCCTTTTTTCCATTACGCCAATCACCCGAAATTTTTGCTTGCCAATTTTAATCAATTTATCAATCGCCTGCCCATTATTAAATAATTTATCTTTAACTTTTTGACCAATCACCGCGACATTAGCCAGACCATTATCTTCTTCATTGGTAAAAAACCGACCCGTCTCCACTTGGCCTTTGTCAATATTAATAAACGTAGCCGAAACGCCATAAAGCAATGCTTGCTGGTTCTGCCCATTGTAAGAAACTAATTCCTGACCGGTTGAACCAGCATAACTGTCTTTGATATTTGGCAACTTCATAATAGCGTCGCGATCAGAAAGTTTTAAAGTCGTTACTTCAATTCCGCTAGCAATACCAAAAGCATTTTCCGAAGAATTTTTTTTGGCGCTCGGCACTTTGATTTCGGTTTGGATCAAATCGGAACCAAAAGATTCAACCTGATCAACCACCAATGCTTTAATTCCCTGACCGGCTGACATCACTGCTACCACTGCGGCAATCCCAATCACAATGCCCAAAACGGTTAAAAACGTCCGGCTTTTATGACTAGACAAGGCTCTTAAGGCAATTTTTAGAGTAACTAAATTCATAAATTATTCGTATCTTAAAGCGGTGATTGGATCAAGTTTAGCGGCTTTCCAGGCTGGATAAAGACCAAAAATCAAGCCAACTGCCAAAGAAAAGCTGCTGGCTAAAATAATGGCACTAATTGGCACTACAAATGGCCAATTATAACCCAAAAAATTAATGACAATAGCCACTAAACCAGAAATAATTAAACCAATTAAAATACCAATTACGCCGCCCACCAAAGAAACCACGATTGTCTCAACCAAAAATTGAGTCAAAATTCCGCCTTTGGTTGCCCCGACCGCCTTGCGTAAACCAATCTCTTTAATTCGTTCATTAACGGCCACTAACATTACATTCATAATCCCAATTCCACCGACCAACAAAGCAATGCCGGCAATAGCAACAAGAAAAAACTTTAAAGCGTCGGTAACTTGAGTTAAGACATCTAACGCCTGCTGAGTATTGCGAACCGAAAAATCGTCTTGACTCGGGTCGGTGATGTCGTGACGTTCACGCAAAGTCATTTTTATATCTTCAACCGACTGGTCGAGATTGTCGACTTTGTCAATTTTAACTCGAATAAAATTAAGATGATTTATGCCTAATAAAATTTTTTGAGCGGTTTCCAACGGAATAAAAACCTGGTCATCTTGATTAACAAAAAAAACCGTCCCCCGCTCTTTCATCACTCCAATTACTTTAAAGAGTTGCTTTTTAATTTTAATTTCTTTACCAATTGGATCCTGACCGGCAAATAAATCGTCAGCTACACTACTGCCCAAAACTGCCACTCGACTAATTCCCCGCTCATCCGATTCATCAAAAAAATGACCTTCGGCCACGTCAGCGCTTTCAACTTCCAAATAGCTGGCGGTTGTGCCGGTAAAGTTTGAACTGATATCTTGATTTCGATATTGGATCGTCCCCGCTCCTCGGACATAAGAAGATACAGCCGTGGCGTGGGGTACATTTTGTTTTTGGCCAATCGCTTTAGCATCGTCGTAAATTAAAGTAGTGACCACCACTCCCATCACTGAAGCCGGCGGACCATTTTCGTCAGAGGCACCTGGTAAAACCCCAACTAAATTAGACCCAACACTTTGGATTTCACCCAAAATTAAACTTTGCACACCAGCGCCAATTGACATAATTAACATCACCGAAGCAATACCGATAACCATCCCTAACGTCGTTAAAAATGAACGCAATTTATGCGCTCTCAAATTTTTGAAACTATTTTTAATGCTTTGGTCAATGCGCATAGAATTAGCTTAATTCTATTTTCTTAATTCACCGTCCGAAGCCAAGCGCTGACGTGAGACCGGCTGGTCGCTAACGATTAAACCATCTCTAACCATAATAATTCTTTTAGCGTGCTCAGCGGTATCTTGCTCGTGAGTCACTAAAATCACAGTTTTACCTAAATCATTTAAACCCTGAATAATATTCATGACTTGAGTGCCGGATTTTGAATCCAAATTGCCGGTTGGCTCATCGGCAAAAACAACAGCCGGATCATTAACTAACGCTCGAGCAATCGCCACTCGTTGTTGTTCACCACCAGAAAGTTGATTGGAATAATGATGGATTCGATGAGTTAAACCAACTGATTCAATTGCTTTAGTAGCGCGTTGGTCGGCTTGCTTGGCGCTGACATTTTTAGCATAAATTAAAGGTAGTTTGACATTATCTAAAACCGTGGTTTTTGGTAACAAATTATAACTCTGAAAAATAAAACCAATCTCGGCATTGCGTAATCGCGCCAATTCATCATCATCAAATTCCACGATGTTGTGATCTTCAAACAAATACTGTCCAGTAGTTAATTTATCCAAAAAACCCAAGATATGCATTAAAGTTGACTTACCAGACCCGGACGGGCCCATGATCGCCAGGAATTCTCCTTTTTTAACTTCGAAATTCAACCCCTTTAAAACCGGGGTAACCACCTCACCAGTTACGTAATCTTTTTTCAGGTCTTTGATTTGAATCAAAACTTCATCGGCCATAATTTTATTGGTTCTTGGTATAAGTAATAACTTGATCACCGGCCTTTAAACCATTGGTGATTTCTACCAAGCCTTCGTCGCCTCGCAAGCCGGTTTCAACCGTGAAATCTTTAACTTGATTGTCGGCTGCTAAAACGCTGACTGTTTTGATGCCGCCGTCTTCTTTGACTGCTCGCAATGGAATAATTAATACATCATCTTTTTCGGCAGTTTTAATATCGACATTGGCAGTCATGCCCGGTTTAATTTTATCCATCAAATTCATAATTGCTTCCGACTGGTCTGGGCTAAATATCACTGTCACTTTATAGTAAACCACATCTTGAATATCAGTTTGAGCCGGATTAATTGTGGTAACCGTGCCGGCAAAAATATCGTCTTCGGTAAAAGCATCCAATGTGATGCTGGCTGAATCGCCAACGATTAATTTGGCAATGTCAGATTCTGGAATATCAACTTCAATTTCATAATTTTGATTGGCTAACATCTTAATTACCGGTTTACTCAAATTGGTCTGCTCGCCAACCGAAAAATTGGTTTCAGTAATTATGCCATCAATCGGCGCGCGCAAAATTGTGTCATTATATTGGTCTTGCGCCAAACTTAGATTAGCTTGCGCGCGCTTTACCCTAGCTTGATACAAAGCAATATCTTCCGGTCTTGACGGAGCCTGTTTTAAGGCCAAAGACGCTTCGGCTGATTCCAAATTTTTTTGAGCAGCAGAAACTTTAGTTTGATAAGTAATCTTTGCATCCGCTAAATTCTGCTTATAGGTTTGAACTGTACTTAAACTACTATCAATGGTGGTGCGCTGAGTATTAATGCTGGTTTTCATCGTGTCCAAAACGGTTTGAGTGATGGTTGAGTCGGTGATGACATAATCGAGCAAATCTCCCAAATCATCCAAATTAGTTTCCGTCTTATCAATTGCCAATAATCCATCGCTAATGGCCTGGTCCACCGCCACATCCGATAAACTAGCCTGAGCTGATTGATAAGAAGTGTTAGCGGCATTGATTGCAATCAAACCAGCCTGATAACCATTTTCAACTTTAATTTCTAGACTTGGATTAGAAGTATTAAAATTAGCAGGATCGCCTTTATAAATAATAGTGTCATTAACTTGCTGCAGAGCAATCCTTGATTTGGTTAAAGCCAAATTAACGTTGGTTAAAGCATCCTGTTTAGCGTTTTCGATTGCTTGGCTATAAGTTTTTTCGGCATTAGCTAAATCGGTTTTGGCTGTATCAACGGCTGCCTTAGCCACATCAATTTCTTCCTGGGTTACGCCGGCGATCGCTTTGTCTAGATTGGCCCGTGCTTCTAACAAATCAGCTTGAGCGCTGGTAATACTAATTGATGAATTAGTGGATTTAAGCTGAGCTAAAACCTGGCCACTTTTTACTTCATCGCCTTTCTTGACATTCAAGACAGCCAATTGACCAGTATTTTTAAAATTCAATTCAATTTCTGAAGCCGACTTAATTTGCCCGGTAGCCGAGACTGTCTGGACGATATTACCAATTTTAGCCTCTTCGGTAACATAGGTCTGCTTGGTGCCCGAGTTTATCGATCGGACAATAAGAATTATCACAACGATTAAAACCACCACCACCCCCCAAAAAATTTTTGACTTGAAAAGTTTCTTCATATTTAATTATATTTTTTTAATATTTTTCTATTTTTTAATAAATTTTGATAAACCAAGTCGGCAAATTTAATCGCACCAGATTTTGCCCCCAAAATTCGAGTCAAAAAGTCTTCAAAAAACAATAATTGACGTTTAATAATTTTAGCATTTTCCGGCCGTTTATCCAAGTCCATGGCTAACTTTACCAACGGCTGACTCAAGACCAGCCCGATATCAAAATAAGTCACTGCCAATTCTTTGGGATAAGCAGTATCAAAAAATTTTTCCTTCACCCCTTGCTGAAAAATCCTCTCTAATAGTGGAGAGATAACCAAAGCCACGGCCTGCATCATTTCTTTTTTTAATCTAACATTTTCGGCATTTTCAGTAATTTTATAAATTTGCATATGTTCAGAAACGTTAGCCAATTTGAACATTTGAGCTTCTCTGATCACCTGATTAAATTTTTCGATTGCGTTTAATTTTTGGTTATCAACAATCTTTTGAATAACTCCGGTCAGTTCTCTGGCTTTAGCATTAGCAATTGACCGTAAAATATCAATTTTTGTATCGAAATAATGATAAAATGCCCCCTTGGAAACCTTAGCCTGTTTAACAATTTCCGCCACTGAAGTTTTATCAAAACCATTGCGATAAAAAAGAGCCATGGCCGTTTTGACCAATTTATCTTTAGTTTCGATAGAATGAGTATTTTTTTTCATATTAAAACATACCGACGGTCGGTATGTTTATATTATAATTAATTTAAAATAATGTCAAACCTTAAAAACTAAATTCTAGCTGCACCAGATTCCCTAGCTTCTCTAGCAACCGCTTCGGCTACTGCCTTGGCAATTCTTGAATCAAACGGAGCCGGCAAAATATAATCTTCACTCAACTCCTCCACTCCAACTAACGAAGCTAACTTTTCCGCCGCGGCGATTTTCATTTCATCATTAATGTCGCTAGCGCGTACATCCAAAGCACCACGAAAAATTCCCGGAAAAGCTAAAACATTATTAATCTGATTAGCAAAATCCGATCGGCCAGTCCCAACAATTTTTGCTCCGGCTGACTTCGCCACTTCTGGCATGATTTCTGGGGTCGGGTTAGCCATGGCAAAAATAATCGAATCTTTGGCCATGCTTTTAACCATCTCGGGCGTAACTGAATTTGGGGCTGACACACCAACAAACACATCAGCGTTAGCAATAACTTCTTTTAATGTTCCGGCAATTTTATTTGGATTGGAAATTTTAGCCATTGCTATTTTTTCATCATTTAAATTTTCCCGGCCCTGATAAATTGCACCTTTAGTATCACACAAAATTACCTCTCTTAAACCTCTACTAATCAACAAGCGCGCAATTGCAATCCCAGCCGCGCCCGAACCATTAATTACCACTTTAATATCGGCAATTTGTTTTTTAACAATTTTTAAAGCATTAATCAACGCCGCCAAAACAACTACGGCTGTACCGTGCTGATCGTCGTGAAAAATTGGAATGTCACATTCCTTTTTTAATCGCCGTTCAATTTCAAAACATCTTGGCGCTGAAATATCTTCCAAATTCACCCCGCCAAAACTGCCGGCCAACGATTTTACAATTTCAACTATCTGATCAACGTCTTTAGTGCGCAGACACAATGGGATAGCATCAACATTACCGAAAGTTTTAAGCAATACGGCCTTGCCCTCCATCACCGGCATGGCCGCTTCCGGGCCGATATCACCCAACCCTAAAACTGCCGTGCCATCGGTAATCACCGCCACCGTATTCCAGCGCCGCGTGTATTGATAAGAAAGGTCTGGTTCTTTTTGGATTGCCAAGCAAGCCTCAGCCACACCCGGCGTGTAAGCTAACGATAAATCGTGTTTATCTTTAACCGGCACCCGGCTAACCATCTCGATTTTTCCTTGCCATTCTTGATGTTTTTCTAATGATTCCTCTTGAATAGACATATTTTAATCATTTAAAAATAGATGAGTTCGTATTATAGCATAAAAATAAAACATTAGATAAATCCTTGCAATTTTATAAAAATAATACTAAGATTCTGGCAGCTGACCGCTCTTTTGAACGGTCCAAAATCTGGCGTGCTACAGGCCCAAAAATACTGTAGTTCCGCTTAACAGCGGCAGAAAGGAGGAAACATCATGTTTTGCCTCACTTTCGAATTCAGACGGTACCGCCAACCACAAAATCGACCAAGGCCTATCGAGGTTATTGAGCTTGAAGGCGAAAGAGAAGATGGCTACATTGTGGGCCAGCTTATCTTGAACTTAAAAAGACTCTGTGGCCCCAACCCCTTCTCAGCGCACGATGACCTGCCGATCAAAGGCCTTAATCTCGGTGAAGTCCAAGATCTCAAGGCAATCAGCCTGACAACCGACGTCAATCTGCCGATTATTGGCAGCAGACATACAGCTTGCGAGGCCTACGCCCTGGGTATTCAGAAGTTTCCGGCAGGAGGAACTCTGTTCAAGTTCGAATTCGGACCTTTCTGTGGAGCAAAAAGTTTCACGACTCAACACCTAGCAGACGCCATTGAAGACCTCCTGAAAACGGTTGCCAGATTTGTCTGGCTTAGCTCTACGATCAAAAAAATCGAAAAAGCTAAGGAAGCCAATGGCCGGCACCAAAACAGTGCAACAAACCGCCTTCTGAGCGAAGTTCTCACAAGTCGGGATGTGGCAAGCCTGATCTTTTAGCTCTTTGGAGCAATCCACTCAGACCGCGAGAGCGATTGACACCGTGTCATGCTCTCGCGGTTTTCCTTTACAGACAAAAAAGGTCAACTTTTCTCGTTGAACCTTTCTTGCTTAGTAATTAGATTTTTATTATCTTGATTATATTATTTTATTTTTGAGTTGGCTTAATTTTTAACGATAACCCATCATCATGCCCATGCCTCGACCGCCGGCTTCTCTACCCAAACCATTCAAGCCGAGAGTTCTGGCAATAGTTTGAGCTTGATCAAATTTTTCTCGACCTTGCTTGATCAAATCATGCATCTGCATATACTGATCAAAATTGTCTTCAGTGATTGCTTGAGTTAATTTATTATCACCAACCGCCGCTTTCCAAGCAGTGTAATCTTTATTATCCAAAGCCTGCTGGATAGCTTGCTGCTTGACTGAATCAATCTGTAGACCATAACCGCGGCCACCCATCATGCCAAAACCATTTTTTATTCCTAATTGGTCGGCGATCGCTTTGGCTTCATCAATTTTACCCGCCTGCATTAAATCATGCATTTCGGCATATTGATCGAAATTATCTTGAGTGATGACATTAGCGATCGGATTGTTGCCCACCGCTTCTTTCCAGGCTTGGTAATCTCGATTTTCCAAGGCCTGCAAAATAGATTGATGGGCTTGAGAATCAAATCTCGGTCCTCGATTAAATTGGCTGACATTAGAATCAGCGGCTAGACTAGTAGCAGCCACTATACCAGTTGTAATGATTAAACCGAGCACAGCAGCTACTGCGTAGTAGGATTTTTTCATAGGCTTATAATAGATTATTTTTTAGAGTCAACAGTCAATAGTAAACTGTCAACTGTCATTTGGGCCCCTCTCTGCCTAGTAATACGCGCCTAAAAAAATTTTATTTCATCAAAAGCGCGGTGGCATCATTCGACCTGGCGGCATCATTTCCGGACCCGGCCCAAACCATGGCCGAATTTGATCTGGTAAAAAATCATCGGGGTCATTTCTTTGACCAAAAATAATTACTCTTTGGCCAATTGAAAGTTCATCGGTTGTGGTGGTAAACTGCCAAGTATTACCTTTAAAATCTTGAACTTTGATGTAATCAGGAGTAATTTCGATCACCCGGCCGGCGATCCGACCCCGCTCTGGTCGAACAAACATCTCGGAACGATGTTCTACAAAATTACGATAAAAAGGCACTTGCTGATAAAAAATATCTTCAAATTTTTCACCTAAACCCAACCCATAAATACCACTGCCAAAAACTAAACTTAAAACAATGCTAGTTAAAACCACCAAATAAGCATTGTAACGATAGCCGGTTTTAGTGTGTTTGAAATTATAAAAAGCCACTGCCACAAAAATGATCATCAACAACAACCAGAAATACGGCATCAGCAATAAAAAATTAGTCAAATAAGTATCATCATCTAACAAAGACAGCTGCCAACCGGAACGCGAAAAAACAAAAATAATCACCGCCGTGGCCAAACTGCCAATGACAATGGCGAAAACAAAAATACCCCAAACTAGATAATCTTTGAGTAAAAATTCCCAGCGCGGCGTTGGTTTTAAATTCTTTTCTTTAATCTGATCTAAAATTTTTTGACCAGTGTTATTTTTATTGTCGGTCATAATTTTTGATAATTTCTTCTATTTGTTTTTTAGCCCGATTAATTAGTGTGCCAACCGTTCCCACCGGTTTTCTAATGATATCAGAAATTTCTTTGTAGTCTTTATCTTCAAAATAACGCAAAATAATTACTTCGCGATATTTTTTATCAAGCCGATTTAAAATTTTTTCCAAATGATCTCTCAAAAATTGCTGATCAATTTTTTGAACAACAGAAGAATCGTCGGCTAAATTTTCTAAAATCTGTTCGTTGACTTCTAAACTAAACGTTTGCGGTCTAGCCTGATTTTTACGAAAACTGCTGATGACGTGGTTGTGAGCAATCCGATAAAGCCAAGAAGAAAATTTCAAATTTTGATCAAAACTATTTAAATTTTGGTAAGCCTTGATAAAAATTTCTTGCAATAAATCCTGGGCCGAATCAGCGTCGACATTCGAAATCCGTAAAATATAACGCAAAATTTTTTGATCATAACGATTAACCAGATACAAAAAATTATCCTGATTAGCCAGGGTTAAGGCAACAAGCTGGTTGTCGGTTTTAGTAGCAAAATCAAGATTTTCGGCCATATATATTAATACGCTGCAAATTGAAGTTTATTTCAATTTTACTTATTTTTGCCTACGGATTTCTTGTTCTAATTCCAACTGATTAGATTGCAAATTAGCAACAATTTTTTCAGCCACCTCATCTGGTGACATATATTCGTCATAATTTTCCGGTTTCTGTTCGTCAAAAAAATGAGTCTGCATTCCGCCTGGGTAAGCAGCTACAACCATAATATTATCTGACTCTACTTCTAAGCGCAAAGATTTTGTAAAGCCGGTGGCAGCATATTTACTGGCACAATAGCCGGAAGAAAAAGGACGACCGGTCAAAGCACTGGTTGATAAAATGTTGACTATTGTACCACCTTTTTGTTTTTTCATTTGTAGCAAAGCATATTTGGAACCATAAATTGTACCAAATAAATTAACTTCTAACATGTCGTGAACCCGCTTTAAATCCATATCTTCAATTGGGCCATGAGGCAACCAAATTCCTGCATTATTAACCCAAACATCAATTCGCCCAAATTTTTTAACCACGAAATCGGCTAAAGCCTGAACCGAACTTTCATCAGTCACATCAACGAACTGACTAATTGCTCCGATTTGCTCAGCTACTTTTTTTAACTCTGCCTCATCGCGGCTGGCAATAATTACTTTTGAGCCAGCTCTAATAAATTTTTTAGCCAAACTCAAACCCAACCCTTTACTTCCTCCGGTAATAATTACTACCTTATCTTTTAAATCCATAGATTTTACTAGTTATTTTTTATTCTTTAATAATTTCAAACCATCAACAATACTGCGACAATCATTCAAGGCATTGTGACCACGCTCTTTCGGTTCAATACCAAAAGCTTCGGTGATATTGCCACTTTGATATTTAGTCGCATCAACCCCACGAGCAATAAAATAATCACGCATATCAAAAAATTTTGAATCATCGAAAGGATATTTGATTTTATACAACTCACAATTCTCTTTAAAAACTTTTTGGTCACCACCAAAAGAATAAACATTCAACTCACCAATAAATTTTTGAAACTTTTCTAGAGCCAAGGCGAAATCTATTCCATGCCGATCAATCTGATCTTGAGTAATGGCGGTAAGATTAATAAAGTAATCTGAAAGCTGATCTTTAATCCGCGGCCTAACAAATATTGATAGACTGTCAAGCTCTCTTAAATTTTCAGTATCAATCTTTAAAGCGGCGACTTGGACAATTTCTCGATGTTCATCAGGTAATTTCCAATCCCTCTCCCAGCTCCCCTCCCAAGCCGTGTACTCTGTATCTAAAATAATGATTTGCTTTGGTAATTCACTTATCATAAATTAATATAAGAATCGTCTCTCCCAACGATTCTAACCTGAATTAAAATTTTGAGCAACCTAAAAGCCAAATCGTTCGGAATGAATTTGTGACTTTGACACACCAATTTTTTTAAAAAATTTAATTATAGATCAAAATAATAAGCAATATTTACCCAAGTTACCAAGTGAGTGGCGCGGGCATTATTGTCGGGCTAATCTATGGTTTTTTGGATGGTTTTATCGGTTACTATATTTTCGCCTGGATTTACAATAAATTGACAAAGTAACAGCAACAAAAAAGACGTAATTTAAACAACATTAAAAAATACGTCTTTTTTGTTGCTGTTTTTTTAAACTAAATCTCGTAGGTTTGGCCATAAACTGGAATAGTGGTTGGCAGCTTTAATTGCTGATTAATGCGCTTCGCTAAACCCTGATTAGCCGACAGCTCCCCATGAATCAAAAATATCTTTTTAGGTTTATTTTTTTTCATCGCTCCAATCCATTTGAGCAGTTTCAGCTGATCAGCATGGGCCGAATAAGCACCAACCGCTGAAACCCTAGCCTTAACATCAACTAGGGTTTTAAAAATCTCCACTCTTTTTTCACCATCAAGCAATCGCCGGCCCAAACTGCCTTGAGCCTGATAGCCAATAATTAATAACTGACTTTTAGCATCACTCAAATAATCGCGTAGATGATAACCAATCCGCCCACCGGTACACATGCCACTGCCGGCGATAATTACTTTCGGCGCTTTAATCTTTCTAATTGCCATTGAACTACGACCACTGCTTGTATAGCTTAAGCCCGGGAAATTAAACAAATCATCACCGCTTTCAATTAATTTACGCGAAGCCCGATCGTAATCTTTGGCATATTTTTTATAAACTGTAGTGGCTTTAATAGCTAACGGACTATCAACAAAAACTGGTGCTCTGGGCACTTGATGATTTTCTACTAAATAATTAAGTTCGTAGAGTAATTCTTGAGTTCTTTCCAAGGCAAAGGCCGGGATCATTAAAACTCCCCCGCCCTTGATAGTGCGGGTAAAAATTTCTCGTAACATTTTTAAGCGTTCGGCGCTGGGTTCGTGGATTCGGCTGCCATAAGTTGATTCGGTAATTACCACGTCAGCGCTGTCAATAAATTCTGTGTCTTTCAGTAATGGCACGGGCGGATTGCCTAAATCACCAGAAAAAACTAACTTTTTTTCTTGACCATTTTCAGTGACATAAATTTCCAAAAAAGCCGAGCCTAAAATATGGCCGGCATCACGAAAAACTACTTTAATATTTTCAGTCACTTGTTTTTCTTGACGATAATCAACCGTTTCAAAAAGTTGCAAGGCTTTTTTAACATCGTTTAAAGTATAATGTGGTAACCGGCCCTGCTCCCTAGCTTCCTCGGCAATTACTCGAGCGGAATCAGCCAACATCACAGCGGCAAAATCCTTGGTTGGCGGAGTAGAAAAAATTTTGCCTTTAAACCCATCGTGGACTAATTTTGGCAACCGGCCGCAATGATCGGCATGGGCGTGAGTGAGTAAAACAAAATCAATTGACATTGGGTCAAAGCCAAATTGATCGTTGTTGCGCTCTTCGGCAAAATTTGAACCCTGAAACATGCCGCAATCAAGCAAAAATTTAGTTTCGCCCGCTTGAATTAAATGACAAGAGCCGGTGACTTCTCTGACGGCTCCGTGAAATGAGATTTTCATATTTTTAAGTATAACTCAGACCTGAAAAAAATAAAACCTTTTAAATCTAAAACATTTTCTTGCCATTTCGAGCGAGCTTTATTTTTGGCGGAGTGGAGTCGAGAGATCTAAGGTAAAATCATTAAGATGGGATTTCTCCGCTCCACCAGTCTTTGTCATAACTCAGTCGAAATAACAATAATTGGTTTGTTAAAAGCAACCAAAGCAACCAATTTAAAAAACAGTCCCACTTTTAGCAGAACTGTTTTTTAAATTTTTAATCACTGATAAATTCTAGAAACCTCCGCCCGGATTACCGAGATTAGAATTACTATTCATTTTATTACCGCTTAAATCTTCAATCACCCCGCCGGTTTGCTTGGAATCGCTAAAATTCTTGTTGGTGATTTGAACCGAACTGCCGCTAGTTAACGTGATAGTTAAAACATCACCGGCTGAATTCAAAGCCACTCGAGAACCAAAAACACCAGAACCGGCAACAGTGCCAACATCGAGGCTGGCAATATCTTGAATATACATCAAACCAGTTGGAAACACACTCACGCCAGCAGTCTTTGAATAAGCAACTCCATTAATTGATTGACCTTCATGCAAGCTACTATCAATAATTTCCGGATCAATTGGTTCGCTAAAAGTAATAGCAATTGAATCGCCAACATCAATATAACCGTTAGCGCCGCCATTAGTAATTTGAATCGAATTAATTTTTGGCGCAAAACCATCATCAGTGCCGGTATAGCCATAAACTCCACCAAAAGTACCGGTTGGTTCAAAGATATTAGATTTAGCAACCATTTTGTGATCTTCCCAATCAGTCACGGCTCCACCAACCTGATTAGTATTGCCAAAATTTTCTTTGGTAATTTTTAGATCATTACCACTGGTTAAAGTAATGGTTAAAACTTTACCAGAAGAATTCAAAGCAATTTTGTCGGTAAAAGTACCGGATTGACTAACCGAACCCATATCAAAACTGGCAATATCTGTAATCGTTACCAAACCATCGGAATTAACCTGAACTCCGCCGCGCTTAGAATAAGCAATATCGGAAACCGAAGCACCTTCATTCAAGCTGGTATGAATTGACTGCGGATCAATTGGCTTATCAAAAGTAATCACAATGCTATCATTAACATCAATATACCCATCACTACCACCATTGGAGACATTAATGCCGGTAATGACCGGGCCGGCGTTGGCCTCGTCTAACAAACTACCACCAAAAGTACCAACTGGATTAGCAAGGCTTGAGTTAGACTTCATTTTGTTGCCAGAGCAGTCGGTTATTGTTCCACTAATTTGGTTGGCGTTAGTGAAATTATCATCCCAGATAACAATTGAATTACCGCTGGTAATGGTAATAGTTAGAACATCACCATCCTCATTTAAAGCCACCTTAGAAACAAAAGTGCCGGAGCCGGAAACCGAACCGATATAGAAACTGGCGATGCCGTTGATGTTAAATTCCTTAGAATAGATACTTAAACCGGCAACTTCTGAGTCATTAATAGAACTGACATAACCGCCGCGTTCCAAATTAGTATTAACCGATTGCGGATCAATTGGTTCGCTAAAAGTAATGGCAATTGAATCGTCAATATCAATATAACCATCTTTACCACCGTTTTCCACCACAATTGATTTAATATAAGGAGTGGAGCCATCATCAACATTACCACCAAAAGTACCGGTTGGATAAACAACATTTTCTTGGCTAGTCATTACATTGTCAGCCAAATCTTCAACCTGACCACCAACTTGAACGGCCTTACTGAAAGCTTCATTAATAATTTGATCGTCATTACCGCTGGTTAAAGTCACGGTTAAAACTTTGCCGGCCGAATTTAAATTTAACCGAACCAAATAAGTTTCGGCCGTATTAACCGAGCCAATATCAAAACTAATAATGCTGTTAACATCAATTTTACCCGAGGAATAAATTCTCACTCCGCCTGGACTGGCATAGGCAATATTACTAACGCTACCACCAGCCACTAAACTGCCATTAATTGTTTTTGGGTTAATCGGTTCGCTAAAAGTAATAGTAATCGAATCCCCAGCGTCGACATAACCAATATTGCCGCCATTAGCAACCGCAATGCTGGTGATGTAGGGACTAGTCTTATCAACCACTGAATTTGTATTATTGTTAGTGTTATTATCGGTAGTGGCTTGACCAGGTTTACAACTTCTCACCCCACCGACAATCTGACATTTGCCCGTATCAGAAACCTTGGCGTTGCCCGGGGCTAAATTAATATCGGCTTCAATGGTTTTGACATCTTCGACTTCTTGACTAGGGTTATAATCACCGACATTAGCAATTGGGCTACCAACTTGATAATTAAAGAAAAAAGAATCAGGCAAACTGTCAATTAACAATTTCCAATTATTACCATACAAAGCTTGAGCGACTGCATCATTTTGCAACCATCTTAAAACTCCATTTTTAGTCACCGCATAAATTTTTGGATCGCTGTCTACTTTAACCAACACCACACCCGGTCGATACAAAATATTACCTTTCAACGGTATGTCCTGCAATTCATCAGCGCCAATCGTTAGCACGCTGCCAAAATTAGAAAACCACGATTTATAAATTTTTTCGTTAGGAAAAACATAACGATTGCCGTCAGAGGCAACGTAATAAACGGTGCTCAAACCATTCATCTTAATTAATTTACCGCTATAGCTTGAAGCGGCCTTAGCCGACAAACCAAAGCAAAACACGGCCGAAACCACAAAAGCGGCGGCCAAAGTAAACGAAGTAATTTTTTTTGTCATATAGTTTTGATTTTAAAAAATTTAGACACTAATATTTTACAACATTGTCAAATAATCATCAAACATCAGTTACTACTACTTTTTTGATGCTTAATAAAATAAGAAGCTAAAAAAGTCGTAATCGGTACAGCTAAAATTAAGCCAATACTGCCAACCAATGCCCGGACAATTTCAGTGGCAACCATTTCATTGTCAATGATTTGGCCAAAAGTCAAAAATGGCGGTTGCTTAAGGCTAAATAAAATCAACAATGGTAAAGAAACACCGGCATAGGCCAAAAATAAAGTATTAACCATAGAACTAAGATGCGAAATACCAACCCTCATCGCTTGAACATAAATTTGATAATTTGATGAATCTGGATTTGACAACTTCAACTCTTTAACCAGCATCACCTGAGAAATAGCCACATCATCCAAAACACCCAAAGCGCCAATAATAATGCCAGCCAACAAAAGCCCTTTAACATTTATAAACCCGCCCTGAAGACCAACCAAATACATTGCCTCTTCGCTAGCAAAGCCAGTCAACCTAGTCAGGGTGGAAAAATAAGTTGATAACAGTCCCGTTAAAATTAAAGAAATTAAAATTGAAAATATAGCAACTGTAGAAGTTTTTTTAAACCCTTCGGTAATATAAATTGCTAAAATCAAAATCAAAAAAGAACCAACTATACTAATAAATAATGGGCTAGCACCAGCTAAAATTTTAGGAATAATAAATTTTAAAATAATAAAAAAAGTTAAAAATAAAACCACTAAAGACCTAGCCCCTTTTAAACGCCCGACTACCAAAACAACAAACGCAAACAAAACACCCAACCAATAAAGAGCCGGGCTTCTGGAAAAACCAACAATATAAAAATCAGATTGGCCATCTGGCCTTAAGCTATGACTAACTAAAACCTTATCCCCCACCCCATATTCACTGGCCGATAAAACGTCAAATTGAGTACCATCAAAAATTATTTCTTGATCATTCCAATTGCCATCTAAACCTCGTAGCTTCATTTTTTGCTGAATTGAAACTGAGCCGTCATCATGAACGATTTTATTATTTTCTAATATCTCCACTACTTTAGCCTTAAAAATCTCATCACTGGCTTGTTCTTGAGCTGCTGAGACTGAGGGCGGAAAAAAACACAGAAAAACAATCACTAACGATAAAATTCTAATCTTCATAATTTTATATCTAATTATCTATTTTTAACTACAAATAATTATATCTCAAAAAAAATAATTTATAAAATAAAAACTTTTTACCAAAAGTAACAAAATCACCAAATAAATTAATATTTTTTCTAAAAAATATTCAAACAAAATCACCAAATAAATTATCTTCCACAAAACCTTCTTTATTTTCCTTAATGAACCCTGCCTTTAATTTTTCGATTTCGGTTTTGGCTTTTTTTAATACCATTTTTAAATCCTGAGCTGATTTTTTACGCAAAGTTTTATCGAACGCAACCACCTTTTTATCAACTTGCAACGCCAATTTATTTAAACCAATTAATTTCATGGCCGCAAACGACCGCACCCGAGACATTGCCACATAACCCATCCCAAAAGCAAAAGATTTGCTTAAATCAATCTCGGCGCAATCCAAAGTCATCCCCTGACTTTTATGAACTGTAATGGCCCAAGCCAGTCGCAGTGGCACCTGGCAAACCGAAGCGATAATTTTGTCGCCTTCTTCCACTCCCCAACTTTCCGGTTCGGCCAAAATCCGCTGACCGTTAAAAGTTTCGACAATCGGCAGCCGAGTGGCAAAATCAAAATCAACCACTTTGCCCAAATTGCCATTAATATACCCACGCTCAAAATTATTTTTAACAAACATTACTACCGCCCCTTTTTTTAAAACTAAAGTTTCGGCGGCCAAGCAATAACTTTCTTTTAAACTTTTCACCAACCGGCTGGGTCCATTGGAATTCATTAAATAAGTTTCGGACTGGCCCGGCAATTTATTTAACTCAACATCGTTTTCGGCCCCCACATCAGCTTTGTGCGTATACAATTTAGTGGGCCGAATTTTAGTTTTTAACGGTTCGTTTAATCGCCGCTGTAAAGTTTCAAAAATTTTTGGACTGCTGCGCGCCGCTCTGATATTTTCTAAAATTTCTAAAAATTCACCGTCTTGTTGGCGATGTTGTTCTTCCAAATAACAAATTTTTAAATCCATCTGCGGCCAAACAATTGATTCAGTCACAAATCGACTATCCGCCGAATCACCCCGACCAATCGGCGGCAGCTGAAAAAAATCACCACAAAGCACAATTTGCAAATTACCAAACGGCCGAATGTCTTGTTTAAACGCCTGACAAACATAATTAATTAAATCCAGCTGGGTAGCGCTTAACATCGAAACTTCGTCGATCACTAAAACCTTAGCGGCGCGCACTCGACTCCTGAGCCGATTATTTTTGAGTAACTTTTTCATGTTCAAATCTGTAATTGATTTGGCCACGTTAATCCCCGACCACGAATGAATGGTCCGGCCATTTAAATGCGAAGCAGCCAGCCCGGTTGAAGCAGTCACACCCACGTCAATACCATGGTCTTTAAGGTATTTGATATAGCGATTCAATAAAAAAGTCTTGCCGCAACCGGCCGGTCCGGTGAGCAAGACATTATGGCCCATTTTCAAGATTTCTTCCGCTTCCGCTTGTTTCATTGATTATTTTTTGGTGAGTGGATAATAAGCACTGATTGATTATAGCAAAATTAGTGATATTTTAAAAAACAAAAAATAGCCAGATAAACTGACCATTTTTTATGACAATTATTACCCAAAAACTACAATATCTTATCTTTATATTTCGTATAAAGGAAAGAAACGGCCATTAATATTCCGCCCAAAATAATAAAAGAAATAATTCGATAAATTGTTTCCAAGAAAGACAAATCAATAATAAAGACCCTAAGTATCGCCAATAGCAATATAGCGATACCGGTTAAACGTAATATTCTTTTTTTAAAAATAAATCCGGCAGTCAAAATTAAACCAGCCTCAGCTGTCCAAGAAACACTAATTAATCTATCGTTACCTTTAACAAAAGTTAATAAAATTAAAATGATTGAAGCACCTAGAGCAAAAAAATCAACAATTGATTTTTCTTCTTCTCCTAATTTACTATCGAATTGCGACGCCGTATAGAGGAAATAAAATATAATAATTGCAATAACGGAATTGGCCGTTAGATAAGTTAAATTACCGAATAAACCTAAACTAACGTCTTTTAAATAGAAAAAATCAAAGCCAAACCAACGCAAGGCAAAACAAGACAATGGCAACAAAGCAATTAATCTTAAATGCTGCCGATTGGCAAGTAACCCAACCAGATAGATAACAAAACCTTCTGACAAAAATGCCACCGACAAAACATATCGATTAATATCTAAAACAAACCCGAGCATCACCGTTAAAGCAACCGCCAGCCAAGGTAAAAAAATCAAAACACTCAACTGCTCTGATAGCAACCGTCGGGCTTTTTCCCAAACCAAGCTAATTGCCAAAAAAACAAAAGTGGTAAAAACAATAAATATCACCCGACTTTTAACCGCTAGACCAAAAATATCAACAGTATTTTCTTTCCAAATATCGTATCCTAAAAGATGCACCAAAAACAAACCAATAGTAATTGCGCCCTTATTGATAAATGACTGACGATTATTAAGCAGACCAACCGCCAATAAAGCTGCCCCTTCTGCCAACCAAACGCCAGCAATCCAAGTACCGGTCAGCTGCAATGGAATAGCCAAAGTCAAAAATCCCCAACCCAACCAACCATAAGTAGACCAGATATATTTTTTCTCTTTAAAAAACAAATAATTGACCAAAGCAATCATTAATAAAGCCAAACCAAAAATAGTGGTAAAAATTCCATCTTGTTGCGGATAAAAATGATAGAGTTGGCTTAAAAATAAAATAAAAAAAGCAAAAGCATTAAAGCTAATTAAAGAAGCAGCATATTTATCTTCTTTAAACATTCCCGGCTTCATAAAAAGACTGGCAATAACAAACAACAAAAAATATATCGTCAAAAAAATTGCTCCCAATTTAAAAATGTCTAATGAATAGAAATAACCTTGACGATCAAAGCTGATAAAATAAGTCACGTAGCTAACTACGGCTGATGAAAATCCGAGGACCGCCCAATTCTTTACAATGGCCAGGCTGGCAGCATAAAGGATCAAAACTAAAATGGCAATCAGACTAAGAAAAGGAGTTGGACTAATAATAGCACTAATTGCTCCTAACAAAATTGCCATTACCGAAAACCGCTCTGATTTATAAAAATAAGAAAAAATTGCCAAACCGCCACTAACAATAAATAATAAAAATAAATTTAGATTGACGCTTTCGATAATACGAGAAGCACTAATATAATGGGTAGCAAAGGTAGTAAAATAAGCAATTGCCCAACCGATAGCCAACAAACTATCCGCATAGGACTTGTATTTTTTTACTAAAAACCAACCACTGCCAAATAAAACCAAGGCTACTAGATAACCAATCGCAATTTTTCCTACCAGTCCTAAATATTGAAAAGTGTAACCAATAAACAAAACAACACCAATGATAATTGATAGCGCACCAATTTTATTAAACCACTCTTTACCGATTTTGGCTTCGGAAAAATTGGATTTCTTCGGCGCTAGAGCTGGAGCCGCCGGAGTTTGGGTAGATTCAGCCGGATCAGGTTTAGCCTGCAAGACCGGCTTTTCCGGCTCGGGTGCCAAACCAGTCGAGGCTGATTCAAGTTTTTTAAGACGTCGATCAAGCGCCTCTAATTTATCAAGGATTTGCTGCAGGATTGTTTGGTCAATC
>JAFGGX010000017.1 GCA_016930315.1 Candidatus Buchananbacteria bacterium | reverse complement strand
TTAAGGCCGGTAAGTGTTTACCAGCTAAAAATTCTAAACTTGCTCCCCCGCCGGTTGAAACATGAGTAAACTTTTTTTCCAATTTATATTTACTTAAAACCGATTCGGTATCACCACCGCCCAGAATGGTTGTGTTTTTGTTACTGGCAATGGCCTGAGCGATTTTTTTAGTGCCCAGGGCAAACTTATCAATCTCAAATACGCCCATTGGACCATTCCAAAAAATCGTTTTGGCTTTTTTTAAAATCTTGCTGTATTCCTTAATCGTCTTCGGACCAATATCCACAAACAGCCAAGTTTTATTGATAATCGTCTTTTCACTTAAATCAATCAACTCAACAAATCCGGGTTTGTCTAAATTATTTGTCGCCAACAGATCAACCGGTAAAACAAATTTATTTTTATGATTTTTGAGCATCTTTTTAGCCAATTTGACCGCGCTGATCTTTTTACTTTTGGCTTTATCAACAAACGAATCTTGAATGAAAGAATTGCCAATCGGCACTCGACTGGCCTTTAGAAAGACATTGGCTGCTGCGCCACCAATCAAAATTTTATCCGCGCGGCTAACTAAGTGATTCAAAACACCAATTTTATCGGATAGCTTTGCTCCGCCCAAAACCACCACAAACGGCTTTTGCGGATTTTCCACCAGCCCCGACAAAGCTTTGATTTCTTTTTCCAAAAGCAGTCCAGCATAAGTCGGCAACATTTTGGTAATCTCGGTTGTTGAAGCGTGCACTCGGTGGGCTTGAGCAAAGGCATCAAAAACAATCAAATCAAGGCCGTGGACCAAGAGTTTGGCAAAGCGTTTATTGGCCTTTTCTTCTTCCGGATAAAACCGAGTGTTTTCCAACATTAAAATTTGGCCGTTTTTGAGCTTTTGAATTTCGCCAAAAACTTTTGGACCAATACAGTCGTCTAATTTTTTAACCGGTTTTTTAATCAATTTACTCAAGGCCTTAGCTACCGGATCCATTTTGTACTTATCAACCACGTGGCCATCCGGACGACCCAACCATGATAATAATACGATTTTAGCTTTCTGACGTAACAAATATTTTAAAGTCGGTAAAGTCGCCGCAATTCTGGTTTCATCGGCCACGACCCACTTTTTTCCTTCTTGTTTTAGCGGTACATCATAGGCAACCCGCAATAAAACTTTTTTACCTTTTAAATCCTTGGCTGATTTAAGAGTTTTTAAATGCATACGCAAAATATTATACCATAAAATCTCAAAATTTAAAAATTAAATCTCAAAATTTTAGATGTCACGCCGGAGCGGGGCATTTTATTTAAAATCACAAAAAAACAATAAATACCTTACGGGGTTTGGGGCGAGTGCCCGAGCCTAGCCGAGCGCCTGGAGTCGTTAGCGGAAGGCGCGAGGCGGGTAAAAGACACTAAATGATTGATGAGCACTCGCGAGTCACGAGCCCCAAAACTTTTGGTACTTTTGGTTACAAAAGTACAAAGAAACACTCGCCAGGCTAAAAAATAAAATATAAAAATTACACAATACCAAGCTTAGCCTTAAGATCATTCAGCCGATCGTAGAAACCTTTGGTGTGGATTGAATTGAGTTTTAATTTACAGGTATCGTAGTGATGGACCCATTCGTGCAACAACGTATCCAAAAAAGTTTTAGGGGCTAAGTCTTGCCCGCGCACGGCAGTTTTATTTTGGATATAGATATAACAACTCTTTGGCCGATAATAGCCGTACTGCTTGAATACCACCTTGCCGCCGGATTTTTTATGGTATTGATTGGTGTCAGAAATTTTAAGATTAACAATATCGATTCTGGCTGCATCACAAAGCTCGTCGAGCAGCTGCTCACCGAGCCTTTGCCGATCGGAAAAATTGGTGACTTGCAACAAATACTTAGTCAAATCAACCATGCTGATAGTGGCCTGAATTTTAACGGCGGTAATTTTATTGCTGAGTAAATAATTTTTATCTATCATAAAAAATATTATATCAAAAATTACAACTTACAAAAAACTTGCAAAAATCAAAGAAAAAATATAATATAATTATGCAATAAATAAAAAATAATCATATGCCCAGAAACCTAGAAATGCCTACGATGGAGGCCGAACCAACTCAAAGAATTAAAGACAAGCTTGGAGAAATAGCTCAAAAAATAGAAGAATTAGAAGAACCGCTGATTGAGCCAACAAACTTACAGCTAGATTTGCAACAAATTGAAGAAGAACTACCTAATCTTAAAGAAAAATTAAATCCAACAGAAATTGAAGATATCGCCGCTGAACTCGAAAAAACCACTAGGCGACTAATAGCACGCATGAATGAATTATTGATCAAAAAAAACATTGATGAGGCCAGAGCCAAAGGTGTTACATATATAGAAGCTACGTGGTACAACAAACATGGCTCAAAAAATAAAATTGACTACCGTACTATAAAAATTCCTACTGCTTATAATTTAGAGCAGATGGCCATAAATTTTAGAGCCCAATTATTAAGCTCGGATATTCAGGAAAGACTCCAAATTCATCCTGAAGAGGCTACTTTAAACTTTGAGGCGGCTCTCGATAAAATATGCGAAGAAATTATAAATAATTTGCCCATAACCACAAGAAGGTTAAAAGAATTAATAGATGAATTAAATCAAGAAGAAGATGGCGGCTTATCAATAGATAAAGCAAGAGAATATCATAGTGCAGTCTTTAAAACCAAAGAAGCAATAAACAAAATAGAAGCTGCGATGTCATCGCCCAGATTGAGCGAACAAAAAAACCTAGAGGAAGAAAAAAATCAACTCAGAACATTAGGAGATCGTTTGTACGATTTGTTGGAAAAAAAAGAAGCTGCCTAATAATAAAAAAATAAAACCCCCGAATTAAGTTCCGAGGGTTTTATAATTGAAAACTACTCTATTTTTTAGCAATAGCTTGAGCCATTTCTACCAACCTTAAACTATAACCAACCTCATTATCATACCAAGCAAATACTTTGACCAAATTTCCGCCCACCACTTTAGTCAAACTCAAATCAACAATCGCTGACTCCCTGGTGCCAATAATATCAGTTGAAACCAATGGCTCATTAGAAACTATCAAAACTTTTTTAAACATCGGATTTTTCACTGCTTGTTTGAAAGCATTATTGATCTGTTCAACTGTTACATTTTCTACTTTCAATAGGGCGGTAATATCAGAAATTGACCCGCAAATGGTTGGGACCCGAATTGAGACGCCATCAAATAAATTTTCCAATTCGGATACAACTTTAGTAGTGGCAATCGCCGCACCAGTGGTGGTTGGCACAATGTTGTGAGCAGCGGCTCTAGCTCGGCGTAAATCTTTATGTGGGCCATCAACTAAGTTTTGATCGGCCGTATAAGAATGAACTGTGGTCATTAAAGCTTTTTGTATCCCAAACTTGCTGGCCAAAACTTGCATCACCGGCGAAATGCAATTGGTAGTGCAAGAAGCATTGGAAACTACCGAGTCAGTTTTACCATTTTTTAAATTATCTTCAGTTTCTTGAGTGCCAAAAACCAAAGTTTGGGTCTGGTCATCTTTGGCTGGCGCAGAAATTACCACTTTTTTGGCTCCGGCTTTGATATGGCCCATAGAATCTTGCTTGTTGGTAAACCGGCCAGTACATTCCAAAACCACATCAACCTGATACTTTTTCCACGGTAATTTGGACGGTTCTTTTTCCGCCACCACCGGGTAAAGCTTGCCGTTAACTTTAATCCCTTCTTTGGCAGCGACAACGGTTTTGTTATATTTGCCGTAAACCGTGTCATAGCGCAAAAGCTGGGCCAAAGTTTCGTTATCCATCAAATCATTAATGGCTACCACTTGTAGTTTTTTGTTTTCTAAAATCAGCTTAAAAGCCGCGCGGCCAATCCGGCCGAAACCATTAATGGCAATTTTTGTTGGCATAAAAAATAGTTTATGATTTACATCAAATATTATAACAAAAAACTAAAGTTTAAAAAAGAAGCCAAACCCTTACCACTAGCCGACCATATTTTCCTTTGTCATTTCGACCGAGTTAATTTTAGTTCAATGGAGCGGAGAAATCCCCTAACCCCGCAATATAATTTCACCCCTCAGCCGACTCGCTCGAGATGACAATCTCAATACAGCCAAAAAGAGGGGCTAAAATAGCCTCTCTTTTTTATGCAACTAAATTGCAATACTTTCAAATTTGATAACGAGTGAAAGCAGCGATTTCAATTTTTTCACCAATTTTAGCAATGCTTTGCTCAATCAATTTTTCAATCGTGATTTTATCGTCTTTGATGAACGGCTGTTTCAACAAACAAACCTGTTCATAATATTTTTGAACTTTACCTTCAAGAATTTTTTCCATTACATTTTCCGGTTTGCCTTCGGCTTTAAGCTGTTCGGCATAAATTTCTTTTTCTTTGTCTAACTCTGTAGTTGGCACATCTTCTGGTTTAAGATAACTTGGGTTAGCCGCGGCAATTTGCATGCAGATATCGTGAGCCAAATTCTTAAAATCATCCGTCCGGGCGACAAAGTCGGTTTCACATAAAAGTTTAACTAACACCCCAACCGAACCGTTACCATGAATATAACTTTCCACAATCCCCTGACTGGCTGTCCGTTCGGCAGATTTTTTAGCTGCTTTTAATGCTCCTTTTTTGCGCAAAATTTCAATTGCTTTATCAATATCACCATTTGATTCATCCAACGCCGCCTTACAGTCGGACATGCCGGCACCGGTGGTTTCTCTTAAATTTAATAAAGTTTTTGTATCAATTGCCATAAATTTTGTTTTCCTTAAAACTAGTTAGAAGTTTATTTAAACAAGATAAACTATTTTTTATCCTGCTTGATTGGCTTAACCGGAGTTGGTTTAACCTGCTTTTGTTCTCGTAATTTTAAACCTTCTTGAATTGCTTCTTTAACCAAATCGGTAATTAAAGCAATTGACTTAGTGGCGTCGTCATTAGCTGGAATTGCATAAGTAACTTTATATAGATCAGCATTAGTGTCGCACATCGCCACAATTGGAATATTTTTTTTGATTGCTTCTAAAACACCCGTTTTTTCTTTTTTAACATCACAAACAAAAACGGCATCTGGAATTTTGGTCATTGATTCAATACCACCAACCATCTTTTCTAATTTTTCGATATCACGTTGAAATTCAGCTTGTTCTTTTTTGGTGTATTTGGCTAACTGACCACTGGCTTTTTGTTGTTTTAATTCAGTGAATCTTCGAACCACTTTATTAACAGCCGAAAAGTTAGTTAGAGTACCACCAATCCATCGTTCGGTAACATAAGGCATACCGCAATCGTTAGCGGCAGTAGTGATAATTTTTTGGGCCTGTTTTTTGGTCGCCAAAAATAAAATAGTCCCACCATTGGCGACTACTTTGGTTACAAAATCCAAAGCCTCTTTAAGCTTTGTTTGGGTTTCTTCTAAATTGATGATATGAAAACCATGCTTTTGGCCATAAATATATGGCTTCATTTTAGGATTCCATCTGGACAGTTGATGACCAAAATGGACGCCTGATTTAAGCATCGTTAACAAATCTGGGATCTCTGGCATAAATTGTGTCCTTTTTATCACATCGTTTGAAAAAACGACAATGATTTACTTCTACCGCCTTTTAGCGAGGCCCTAGTTTTAGGGAAGGTTTCGCTAAAGTTTTACAGCGGTATGCGTTATTAAATAATTAATGACAAAATAATAACATAACGTCTAAATTTAGTCAAGAGGGCGGGATTTATATAAAAAGAAACTGCCAGTCGCAAGCAACTGACAGGATAACGATCACAAACACCCTCCTCGAAAGACCCCTCCACTCAAATCACGCCTTGTTGTATTGGTCCTTGAGCCAAAGAGCAGCTAACAGCATGGCCAGATCAGGATCTTCAGAAAGATCAAACCGTTCGGTCACAGACTGAGATATTGGCAATAGGACCTCCGGTCTTAACTCCAAAATCCCAGACAGAAATCGAGAGCAATCTCCCTCACCAGGCCAAATATGACGAAAAATTACTCGAATTTTTTCGTCCTGACCTGTTAATCGTAAACCGCCCAAAATCCCTTTAACCTCTTCACGCACTTCACCCGTCATAGCGACGACTGCATTCGAACCAGCCAAAACACCCTTGTTACCCCCCCCCTGGCCACAACATCTTTCAGCTTACCATTTCTAGATTCGTGCATGACATGCCTCCTTCTGCAACTAATGGGCAAACAAACACTTAAAAAATATACCACGCCCAATAATTAAAGCAAATAAACAAAAAAGATGAATTTGGAATTATGAATTGTCGGCGATTTATGGTAAAATTTAAACATGTTTAAAAACAATGCCTTATTGAGGCAGAGAAAAATTCTTAAAATAATTGTTAACTTCTGGGCGATTTTAACAATGGTTTTAATGACTATTGATTTTTTCTCCAACAACCAATTCGATGCCGGTGCCACGGCTATTAGCATTATTTATTTAGGAATTTTAGGAATTTATATCAGTGAAAAAGAATATTCCCGCTGGAAAGCCGGTTCGTTTAGATCAATGTTTTTAGGTGAAATATTTGTTATTGTCTGGACACTTTTAATGCTGTTATTTATTGCCCTAGCTTTCTTTCAGCCATATTTATACAAAGTGCCAAGTGAATTTGCGATTATTTACGCCAGCGTGATTGCCGCTTTCGCCATTTCCCAACAATCCAAAGCTTTAAAGAAAAAATAATCAAATTGACATTGGATAATTTCTGATGATAAAATAAATAAAATTATTAATAAAATTAAAAAATATGACACTTCGTCCAGATCAAATTGGGATGGGTTATGGCATAGAAGGAGTAGAAAGGGCTAACCTCGCAAGTCATTATTCGGATCTTTTGGATACTACTTTATCAGGAATGATCCAGGAGGCTAGCCGACTTGGTATAAGGGAATACCAGGATATGCCAATCGATAAAATCTTAATGAATCTCCGCAACGATCCACACTGGAAAAATACAAATGGGGTTGAGGTAAGGCCTATGATAATCGGACTGTTTGTTGAGGCTAGATTAGAATTAATGAAGAAGACTGGTCAATAAAATTAAAGTTATTCGCGTCAGCCGCGGATAAATTCCGCGGATTTTTTTTAGGCTATCTATTTCCTGAGCTTGTCGAAGGAGTAAACAACCACAGAATATTTTTAAATCTGCCTGATAATAAACCCATCACGGGGGTTTGAGGGCGAGTGCCCGAGCCAAGCCGATTCAAAACTCCCTGTCCGCCGAATTGTAACGAAGGCGGATTTGTCCACTTTCTGGTTACAGAAAGTGGACAAACTTAGGCTAAACACTAGATTCCGAATCAAGTTCGGAATGACAATCGGAATATTTTAAACCCCTTGCCAAAAAAAAGCTTTTATGCTAGACTATTTTCGTATTAAAAACTACCTATTTTTATGAAAAAAGAAATCCACCCAAAATACTATCCAAAGGCTAAAGTAATTTGCGCTTGCGGTAATACTTTTGAAGTTGGCTCAACAATGGAAGAAATCAGGGTTGAAATTTGTTCTGAATGTCATCCATTCTACACCGGCAAACAAAAACTATTAGACACCGCCAGACGGGTTGAAAAATTCCAAAGCCGGGTTGAAAAAACCAAAGAAGCCGCTGCTACCAGAAAAGGTAAAAAGGCCAAACAAGCGAAAGCCGCTACCAGAAAAAAGGCAGCCAAAAAGATCAAAGAAGACAAAGACTCAAAATAGCGTTTTAAAAACCAAAGACTCCTTAAATTAAGGAGTTTTTGTTATAATATAATAAACTGAAATCTATGGCTGATTACAGCAAGATTAAAAATGAATATGAACAAATAAAAACCGACTTAGCCAAGCCAGAGATTGTTAATAATGGCGAAAAATTAAAAACGATTTCTAAGCGCTACAATGAATTAGAACCAATCATTAAAGATATTGATGAATTAGAAAAAATCGAACGCCAGCTTGCCGAAGCCAAAGAAACAATTGGTTCGGAAACGGATTCTGATTTACTCACTATCGCTCAGCAAGACCTAGAAATTCTCGGCGAAAAACAAGCGGCCTTAAGCAAAAAAATTGATGCCGATTTAAAACCTAAAAATCCAATCGATCAAAAAACCGCTATCGTTGAAGTTCGGAGTGGTACCGGTGGCGATGAAGCGGCTTTATTTGCCGCCCAGCTATTCCGGATGTACAGCCGCTACGCTGAAAGACAAAATTGGAAAACTAAAATTTTAAGTGCTAGCCCAACCGGCATTGGTGGCTTTAAAGAAGTAATTTTTGAAGTAATCGGCCACAACGCCTACGGCCAACTAAAATTTGAAAGCGGCGTCCACCGAGTCCAACGCGTACCCGAAACCGAAAAATCCGGCCGAGTCCATACTTCAGCTGCTACCGTAGCGGTTTTACCGGAAGCCGAAGAGTTTGATTTGGAAATCAAACCGGAAGATATCCGCATTGATGTTTTCCGAGCTGGCGGTCATGGCGGCCAAAGCGTTAATACTACCGATTCAGCTGTGCGCATTACCCACCTGCCGACCAATACGGTAGTTACCTGCCAAGACGAAAAATCTCAACACCAAAACAAATTTAAAGCAATGCAAATTTTACGCTCAAGGCTTTTAGCCGTCCAGGAAGAAAAACGCCGTCAGGAACTTTCCAAACAACGAAAAAGC
Organism: Candidatus Buchananbacteria bacterium; assembly: GCA_016930315.1. Taxonomy (GTDB): domain Bacteria; phylum Patescibacteriota; class Patescibacteriia; order Buchananbacterales; family UBA6539; genus JAFGGX01. Next base: position 15,387 of record JAFGGX010000017.1, on the reverse strand, counting down.
CAAATTGGCACCGGTGACCGATCAGAAAAAATTCGTACTTACAATTTTCCTCAAGACCGAGTAACCGACCATCGAATTAAAGAAAGTTGGCACAACATTAACGACATTATGGACGGTGATATCGGCCAAATTATCGAACAATTAGACCAAGCCGCCTAATGAACGTTAAACAGGCCCTTAGTTGGGGCTACCAACAAATCAAAAGTAAGAAAATCAAAACCGCCGCCCTTGAGGCTGAGGTTTTGTTGGCTTTTATCCTAAAAAAAAATAAAGAGTTTCTTTACACCCACCCAACTAAAAAGCTGACCCAGAGACAATTAGACAAATTCAAAAAATTAATTACCAGACGAAAGAAATTTGAACCAATCGCTTATTTAACCAATCAAAAAGAATTTTTTGATTTTATTTTTTATGTTGACCATAATGTTTTAGTCCCCAGACCAGAGACAGAGCTGATGGTCGAATTAATAATTAATCTAATAAAAAACTCTAAGCACCAAATCCTAAATCCTAAACAATCTCAAAATCTAAAATCCAAATTTCCAAAAACTAGAATATTAACTATCGCCGATATTGGCACCGGTTCTGGCTGTATTGCAATTTCTTTAGCCAAAAATCTACCAAAAGCAAAAATTTATGCAATTGATATTTCGTCAAAAGCGTTAAAAATAGCGAAAAAAAATGCCAAGGCTAACCAGACAAAAATAAATTTTAATTTAGGCAATCTCCTAGAACCGACCAAAACTAAAAAAATCGACATTATTGTTGCTAATCTTCCCTACCTCGATTCCAACTATAAAAATTTGTTAAATTCTACCGACACCAAAGGCTTAAAATTCGAACCATCAATAGCCTTAAAAGCTGGCAAATTCGGCTTAAAAATTTACGAAAAACTTTTTCTCCAAATTAATAATCTCAAACACCAGCCAGAATTGATTTTTTGTGAAATCGGCCATGCCTATAGAAAAGAATTGACTAGTTTAATAAAAAAAACTCTGCCCAATTACCAATGGCAGATTGAAAAAGACTTAGCCAAAAAAAATCGAGTTCTAATATTAAAAAAAAGGTGGGGGGGCTAGCATGGCGTGCATGTTCTAGCCCCTCCGATGCCACGTATCACGGTGAGGGATGTTGGCGGGTGTATTATGGAGGGTTGTCAGAGAGGATGCCCTCTTGGTTGAGAGGGAGGAGGGATACAACAACAGGAAGGAAATTAGGCTACTCCAAGACTAAGGAGTAGCGTCGCCTCACTCGACGATTGACTGCCACTAAGGCAAGTCGACATGACATCATGTTATTTTTTTACTACAAACAAAAAAAATAGTCAATAGTGACTATAAAAATCTCAATAGAAGAATAATGGGGCTGCAGATTTTTCAATCCGCAGCCCCACCCGCTTATGATGGGTTCTGATGGCAGTGCCTCTTGCCCAAGAACGGGAGAATGGCAGGAGAATATTATTCACTAGCTAGGTGAGAGGGGTATCAAAGGCACCTAGAAGGTAATCCTCTGAAAAAAGCTGGCGAACTCTTTCTCCTAAAAACAGGCTAACATTATTAATAAAAAAATGCAAGAATGGTTAAAAGACTAAGCCAATCCAAATCTTGCCACGATTAAACTTTACCTCTTCATTTTGTTGATTATAAAAATAGGTCCGACCATCAACTTTACGCCAAGAGCCTTCAATTTTAACCCCATCTTGATATACATCAGCCCGCCCACCAGAATCTAGATCCACAGACAACCGACCATAATCATCAATCACTCGATGTCTAACATATTGTAAAACTAAATTTTTTGTTTTTAAAAACACGCCATCAGTAGTTTTATCAACTTGGCCATTAATATAACGGGTGTAATCGTTAGTTTGCTGATTGTAATGAAAGGTGGGGTTATAATTATCGTCGGTAGACAAGTCCACCAAAATATCTTGATCGGTTGGTTGATCAACCGGACTATCATTTTTAAACTGCCAAGCTAAAATATCGGTAGTAGTAGCAATACCCTTGGCGCTAACTGCTCGGTTAACCAAATCAGCTGAAGTATACAAATTATGCGGAGCAACTCTTTGATAGTTGCGCCAAAAATAAATCCCATTGGCCGAAATCTCATCTAAATTATAAAGATCATCGGCCTGTTTTAAAATGCTCAATGCCTCAGGGCTGCCGCCAGAATGCAAATAAACCGGCTGCCATTCCTTGGCTAATTCAATAAAAAATGGTCGGGCCGAACGAACTGGACCAATTTTTTTGGCTGTAAAATCACCCGGGAAAATCGCTAGAAATCTAGTAATGTCCCCTTCCACGACTGATTCATAAATGATGCTGGCCTGATCTAAACCAGAAGCCGGCCGTGAATCAACATGATTTTCAATCATCACCGCAATTGGCCTTAAATTAACCTTCTCTGAGCTAACTGACTGACCATCAATAATTCGATAATATTTAATGAAATCAGATTGATTGACAGTCGCTGTCGAACGAAACAGCTGTTGCTTAAACAAAACTATACTGGCGATTAAAAATATAATTATTACCCCGATAATAAAAAAAATCATCGACCAAAAAAGCCACGATTTCGGTAAAAAAGTTTTAATTTTTAAAAATATCTCTTTGATTTTTTTCATTTTTTCAATCACCAAAGCCCGCCTTAAAAACTAAAGCGGGCTTGGATATTTTTATAACATTAACTCTTCTTTTCTTCTGCAGTTGATTCTTCTTTTTTCTTATCATCAACCAAAGGCACTTCGCCAGCTGGAGTAGCCGAGACCACCGGTTCTTCTTTTTCCTCTTTCTGCAACTGGACCATGGCGATGACCGCATCTGGTTGATTTAAAATCTCAACACCCTTTGGCGCTTGAATCTGTGAAACATGGATCATGTCGTCTGGTTGTTGTAATGAAGACAAATCAATTTCAATTTCATGAACTAAGTCGGTTGGCAAACATTCAACTTCCAATTCATTTAGTTGAGTCACCAAGATACAACCTAAGTTTTTAACAGCTGGTGCCTCGCCAATAAATTTCAATTCAACATCAGCCGTAATTTTTTCATCCATTCTCACTTGGTGAAAATCAATGTGAATAATTTTATTGGTCACCGAATCAAGTTGAACATCGGCGATGATGACTTTAACCGGCTCTTTACCATCGACAATTAAATCAACCAAAGTACTTTCACCGGCTTGATTGTAAACTTTATCAAAGGCCGAGTAATCGACTGATAGATTGACATTTTTAATGCCGTGGCCATAAATGACAGCCGGAATCTGCGCCTGATCGCGCAATTGCTGGTTATCTTTACCGGCGACTTCCCTCACCTTAGCGTTAAGTGACAAATTTTCCATTGCGGTTTTATTAATGATTAATTTTTAATAATTTTTAGATCAATTTTTCGAACTGGCTGATGGTTTGATGAAAATCCAAAACTTCATCGGCAGTGACCGGTCGACTGCTTTTGAACTTTAAAACCTCATCACTTTGCAAATCGGTCACCATCCCGATTGAACTCACACCCATATTGCCGACAATCACCAAAGCGACGATTGAAGCTGAACAATTCCGACATTTGATATGGATTAAGTGAGAATCGTTTCTTTCTTCTAAAATTTTTGCCTCAACTGGATTGTATTTACTATTACAAACCGGGCAATAAGAAGAAACGACCTTCAAGCTTTCATTAAACAAATCGAAAAATTTATCCTCCATCATATAGACACAGACTAACAGAAAAAGACAATTTAGTCAAGACAATAATTATATTTAAAAATTCAAATTATCCCCTGCTTCTAATTACCATACTTTCAACCACCCCAATCGACATTAAACTAACCACCAAAAAGCTGCCACCATAACTAACAAAAGGCAAAGGAATCCCGGTAACCGGCACAATTCCAACATTCATACCGATATTGACAAATATTTGGCTAAAAAACAAAATCGACAGGCCAATGATAAAAAAAGCGGCAAAACTATCACTGGTTCGACTAATAGCCCGATAAAGCCGGAAAAAAATTAACACCCATAAAAATAAAACCAAACCGACACCCAAAAATCCAAGCTCTTCCCCAATCACGGCAAAAATAAAATCGGTTTGACTGGCCGGAATAAATTTTAACTGGCTTTGTGAGCCAAAACCCAGCCCCCGACCCAGCAAACCGCCGGCACCAACCGCCACAATTGCCTGTCTAACCTGATAACCACGGCCATAGGGATCGGAATTAGGATTAAAAAAAGTCATAATCCGATCTTTTTGATATGGTTGAAAAAGAAAAAGCCAACTGATCAAACCGCCCAAAACAATCAAGGCAATAATGCTTAACAAATGCTTGCGATCCGCCCCGGCCAAATACATCATTATAAACCAAATCACAAACAAAACCATCCCCGAACCAAAATCCGGTTGCAGCATGACCAAGCCAAAAAGTAAAAAAGTAAATGCACCACTAATGATAAAATTTTTGGTTTCTTTAATTACACCTATTTTTTGCGATAAAAACCAAGCCAGGGTGGCAATCAAAGCCAATTTAGCCACCTCAACTGGCTGGAAACTAAAACCGGGCAAAGTAAACCAACCGGTTGTGCCGCTGACTGTCCGGCCAAAAAATAACACCGCTAAAAGCAATAAGGCCGAAATACCATAAAAAAAATGGCTAAACTGCAGCCAGAACCGATAATCAACCAATGAAAAAATAAAAACAAAAATAATGCCGATGACAGCAAAAATAATTTGTTTATTAAAATTAGAAAAATTCGGCGTTTCTGAGCTAATAGCAATGCTGTACAAAGCGGCCAGACTAAAGGCAATTAAAAGTAAGACTGCGCCAAACAACACCCAGTCGAAATTTCTAAAATATGATAAATATCGTCTAAAGATTGGCATGACTTTTTAATTCTTCAACCGTTTTAGCTTGTTCGATTTTATATTGGCCGACCCTGGTTCTAACTAAACTAAATAAATAGCCGCCACTGCCTAATTTTTTTCCAATGTCTCGTGCCAACGACCGAATATAAACACCCGGCCCACTCACCACTTTTATTTTTAACAATGGATAATTATATTTTAACAATTCTATTTGTTTAATTTCAACCGGTCTTGATTTTAGATCAACCGACCGGCCTTTTCTGGCTAACTTGTAAGCTTCCTGGCCTTTGATTTTAATTGCGCTGTAAACGGGCGGCGTTTGTTGAATTTGGCCGACAAATTCTTTTAAAATCAACACAATCTGCTCTTCCGTTGGCTGGTTTTTGGCTTCAACAATAGTCTTTTCTCCTTCTTGATCATCAGTAGTGCTATTTGCTCCTAAAAAAATTTCAGCCACATATTCTTTTTCTTTTTTCACCACCTCGGAAAGTTTTTTAGTTGCCTCTCGCCCAATACCTAAAACCAAAACGCCGCTGGCTAATGGATCTAAGGTGCCAGCGTGACCAACTTTTTGACCAGTGATTTTTTTAACCTGCTGGACAATATCATTAGAAGTGGGGCCAACTGGTTTATTAATTGCAATTATTCCGGTAATCATTAGACTTATTCTGTCATTAAAATCATCAAAAGTCAAAACCAAACTAAAAAACGACCGAGTTTAATTTGATCGTTTTTTAGTCAATGGCCTAGACAGCTTGATCAACAACCTGGCCACTTGGATTTTTATCTTGTTTTTTGAGGAGATAAGCTAAAATTGGTGGGGTTAATAAGGTGGTTAAAATCACCATAATTACAATCACCGAAAATAATTCATCGTTAACCACGCCCAGTCCAGCGCCGATAGTGGCAAAAATTAAACCAACTTCACCCCGAGGAATCATGCCCACGCCGACAATTAATTTATTTGAGCCTTTGCCAGCGGCTAAACCGGCCACAATCTTTGTTATTACCGCTACAAAAGTAACTACTAAAGCTGTCATCAAAACCGGCAAATCAAACAACGTTTCGATATTTACCGCCATGCCGGTTAGGACAAAAAAGACTGGGATAATATAATTACCCAATTCCTTAATCAAGTCTTCAACATGAGCATCAGAATGGTGCTTAATTTTTTCTAACAACTTAGATTTAGTAACTGGTTCTTGATCACTAACGCTTTCTTTAATGTCATAAATAATTTGAGGATCTCTAAAAAATTTAAAATGAACCGGATCTAAAACCAAGCCAGCCGCAAACGCACCAACAATTGGGGCCAAACCAACCTGACCGGCTAAATAAGCAAAAATTAAACCAAAGCTTAAAACAATAATTGCTTTCATGCCAGTATTATTATTAATCTTTGAAAAAATTTGACCAATTTTTGGAGCAGCTAAGACACCTATTACAATTGATCCAATCAAAAACAAAACCGCTTTACCAGTAATAATACTAATTGCTCCAACACTAACCGAGCCAACAGTGGCAATGGCTGAGACAACAGCTAAAATAATCAAACCTAAAACATCGTCAATTACCGCTGCGCCTAAAACCACCTGAGCTTCACGGATTTTTGATTTGTTAAGATCTTGAAAAACTCGAGCGGTAATACCAACCGAAGTGGCTACCAACGACGCCCCTAAAAATAAATAAGCAACCTGAGAAAGTCCTGGAAACATCATTGGTCCAACTACATAAGTACCTAATATAAACGGCAAAACCACTCCGATCACCGCAACCAAAAACGCCGGTAACCCAACTTTCATCATTTTTTGAATATTGGATTCCAAGCCAACCTGAAATAACAAAACTACTACTCCGAACTCAGCCAAACCTTGAATAAAAAAATCGGTTTTAATTGGCTCTAGCCAATTAATTCCAATCAAAGCTAAATTGCCGATCAAAACCCCCATAATTAATTCACCCAAAACTGATGGCTGACCGATTTTTTCAATTAACTTAGAGATGGCCGCCGCGATTAAAATCACCGGCAACCACAATAAAAAGGCCTGACTGCCATGACTAGCTTCTTGGGTTGCCTCACTTGAAGCCAAGGCCATTGGTCCAACCAAACCAACAAAAAAAGCAACGAAAAAAAACAAGCGCTTTTTATTCTTTGAGAAAAAAACTAAAGCTTTAGCAAAAATATCTCGCATAATTACTATCAATTAATTAAACATTAGTCTTTTACCAACTAACAGTGAATAATTATAACAAAAAATAAAATTATGACAAGAGTCTATTATTTATTAAAGTTATAAAACGTCCCAACTCGACATTGACCTTGACCCAGCTCCCCTGCTAATATAAAAGCATTATGGCCATCACAGAAAGGAGGGTCGACCAACATGAACAAAGCAGCCGTGCGTAGGCTCATGCAGGCCAACGCTGAAAATCCAATTTTGACTAGCGTCTGCCGAATTGCCCTAGGGTTATCACTCGAGATTCAAGCTGACGGAATTCGACGTTGGGTTTCGCTCAGCTGCAAGAAAGACCGCGAGACAGTTTTGGGTTGGCTGAAAAAAGACACTCGCAGACACCTCGAGGGTACTAACGGCAACAATGCAGAGGCCATTAATCAAGTTTGGGAAGCTCTAACAAGCGAAGGCCAATCAAACTAAAGGAGGGACTGAGGCTATTTTCTTTTTGGTCAAATCCAAATAACCCGGACGTCACAATCCGGGTTTTCTCTTATTAAAAATAGGTAATCAAAAAAATTAATCTAAATCAAATTCTAAATAAAGTGGCAAATGATCCGAAACTGGGTCCGACAAAACTTGAAAATCTTGGACATTAACGTCTAATGAAACAAAAGCGAAGTCGGCGTATTTGATTTCTTTTTGATAAAATTTGCTCCTGGTTGAAGTAATATTATATTCTTTGATTAAATCCTTCAAAATTTCATCGAGCATCTCGATACTTTTAGTTTCCGGCCGTAAATTAAAATCACCAACTAAAATTTTTGATCCGATTTGCTTTTTAATAAATTCTTTAACAATTTTTGATTGAGTCAAACGTTCCGGCGTATCCATTTTTTGACTGCCCTGTTGCCAAAGGCCATGCAAATTTGCAACCGTCAAAAATTGACTAGCAATTTTTAATTTCACATATTGTAAATTACCACAAACGGTCAAGGCCGGATCTTGGTCAATCTTACCACCTTCGGCATAGGCTCTTAAGCCACCGAAATCAACAACTTTAATAGAATTTCTAACAAAAATTGCCTGACCAATCTCACAACCATCTGGCAATTTTTCACCGCCAAAATAAGAACTAGCCTTAGCTAAATATTTATAACCAACAAATTCAGGCAAACGGGCCTGAATTTCATCAAATAAATTAATCCTTCCACCAACGATCGGCGTAAAATCTTTTTCCTGACCAAAAAGCATTTCTTGGAAACAAAATACGTCAGTCCCCCCTGCTTTAAAACTAATAAATTCCATCAGCGGTTCAAAGATTTTTCCACCCCAAGCATTTAAACTAATAATTTTCATATTTATAGATTATCAAAAAAATTGCCAATCGGCAACAAACATCAATAATACATTACAGGAAGAGACCCGACGTAAAGCCGGGTCGAAAAACTAAAGCCAAGGTTTAGGCGCCGAGCCACCTATTGCTTACGACGAGAAGCCCTGCGACCGGCTTTGAGTTGAGGCTCAAACTCAGCCACTTTCTTCTTTTCAGCAATCAATGCTTCTGCCGAACGCAAGTTTTCGCGGATGCGAAATTCAAGCGTTACCAGCAAATCACTGTATTGCTGATAAAGGTCTTTGGCGTGCTTAATCATCGACAAAATATGCTTGTTGGTTTCATCTATCTGGCGCTGTAAACGTTCGGTAGTGAAACACAGGCACATGTCACTGACCACACAGGCCCGATCAACTACTTTAGCGACAATCGCATCTTGATCTTTTCTGATCCGTGCGAAATACTGTTCGTCTGACTCCCCCGGTCTTCTGCTCAAAATACACACCAGTCCAACCACTCGACGACTGAAATACTTCTTCAGTAATTTCTTGGTTGCTTTTGTGTCTTCCAGAACATCGTGGAGCAAAAGAGCCGCGGCGATTTGGTCGATGACCTTGCGATACTTTTTCTTGCTGAGTTTTTTGCCATTACGAAATCGCCCAATCTTCATACAGAGAAGAACTTGACAACAGCTAATCGGATGCGAAAGTGCATCGCTGCCGTCATCGCGTTGTTGGCCGTTGTGGAACCTAGCAGCCATAGCTGCTGCCCTTTGCATTTGATGAAAGCCGGCAGCTTTAGCAAAGCCCTGCAGATAAGCCAGAGCAGCTTTTGTAGTCGGCTTCAATGGCTGCTCAAGATACTCTTTATCAAAAAACCTCATCATGTTACGCCTAAGCCTCCTTGGTTTATAGTCTTGTAAGTGCATCAAAAATGCACTGGATTTACAAAGAACGGCACTCCCGACTCCCGGGTTGCCGGCATTATACAGTTGGGATTTATTTTTGTCAAATCAAAAAAATCACCAGAATAAAATCTGCCGATTTATGGTAGCCCGTGGGAGAATTCCGTCTACGCCAAAAGGCTTCGACGGACAAGCCAAATAACTTAAATTCATTTTTACCGCCACGGGGAATTGCTCGCCTCGCTAATATTTGATTTTAACTTCGGCGAAGCGGGCCCACCTCGACTCGCACAGATCAACTTATAGATTATCAATGCGAGGCGGGAACCCCGATTACCCCGCCTACACTACGTTTCGGCGGGCAGGCAGGATGAGCCCAGTATCATTTGACCCCATCGGGAATCGAACCCGAGTTACAAGGATGAGAACCTTGCGTCCTAACCACTAGACGATGGGGCCCTAGGGTCAAATGATACGGGGTTAAAAAACTTAAGTCCTCGACTCGATTCGCGTAAACCAACTTGAGCATCGTCGATGCGAGGCGGACTAACCACTATACCTGCCTACCGACGACAGACAAACAGAACATGCTATAGACTCAAATATTCTAATTTAAATTAATCATCTAGTCAACGTTTTTATAACCTATTGACTTCCCAAAAAAGAGGTGCTATATTATTTTTTACTACCCTCCAGCGCGACACTCCTAACCACTCCAACGCGCTTTTGGGTGAATCTGCTTCATCCGCAATGAGCTTTTATGCCAATCTCCTTTCGGGGAGAGCGATGGAGCACCAACCGAGAGCAAAATCATAACCGACAACGGATGACAAGCTCTCAAGAAGCCTCGTGAATCAGGTAAAATCCGCAACCTCAAGCCAGCGTAACGCAGGGCACAGAGGAAAAGTTGGACCAACCTATTCACGGGGCTTTTTACTTTTTATTTGGCCAAGTTGACAAACAATTTCAGTAGTTGTAAAGTAATAATTACTCCCCCTCACCCACCACGGCTCGGTGCTGGAAAAGTGGTCGTGACGTGCCTCCTGATACCACACCGAGCCGTGGCCTCTAGCTCTTTAAAGGACAAAAAGTCCTAAATCATAGATTTTCCGCTCAAAGCGGCTACATCCTGCCCCCCGGCTCATCAGACCACCAGGTCACTTGAGCCGGGGGTTTTTCTTTATGAATTAATCGCTCTTGACAAAAGAATGGTTTTCGTATAAATTACCAACGCCCCAAGAAAAAGAAACCGCCACCGTTGATTCAAACCACTGTTAGAACAATGGCGTAGGTCCGAGTAGTATACTGTAAAAGTGTGCGAAGAAGGACCTTCTGAGCGCTTCAGGCCTAGCGATTGACGCCACCCATGCGAACATCGACTGGGCTAGGGCTGGTCGGTGCTCTTAGCCAAGAAGCCACATCTTCTCTGGCAAAAGAAAACCGTTCCACTTCCTCTGATGACTACTCAGTTAAAAGAGGATAAAAAGGCTGAGGCTGAATGAATATCGCAAATCCACCGCTATGCTCATGAAGCCGAGGCAAAAACCAACCCCCCAGTTCCACGGAAATAAGACAGCTGAGCTCGTGTCTCGGATCAGCTGGTCGATGTTCCGTGGAGCTGGGGAGGATTTATTTATAGCGATAATTTATTGAGAAATTTTTTGCAGCTCTTCAAAAAGCTGTTTTTCTTTTTTACTTAATCTGCTCGGAGTTTTAACAATCACTTTAACCAACTGATCACCACGGCCGCGACCATTAACGTGACTGACTCCCCGGCCTTTTAACCGAAAAACTTTGCCACTCTGCGTCCCTTCGGGAATTTTTAATTTGACTTTACCATCAATTGTTTCAATATCAATTTTATCGCCCAAAGCCGCCTGACTAAAACTAATTTCTTTTTGCGAAATAATATCATAGCCTTGGCGGACAAAATTTGGATCGGCAATTACCTGCACCGTGACATATAAATCTCCAGTCGAACCATTTTTAGCCACTTGGCCTTCGCCGGTTAATCGAATACTTTGGCCATTATCAATTCCGGCAGGAATTTTAATTTTAATAGTCTTTTGCTCTTTTGTGACGCCACGACCATGGCAGACTGAACAATTTTTTTCTGCTTTTTTACCTTCCCCATGGCAAGTTGGGCAGGTATTGGCAAAACCAATGCCAAAACCAATATTTTGAGTCACTCGACCGCTACCGTGACAAGTGGCACAAGTGTGAATTTTACTACCCGGCTCCGCTCCGTTGCCCTTGCAATGGCTGCAAGGTTGATCTTTTTCTAAATTAAAAGTTTTTTCTGTCCCAAAAACGGCATCATGAAAACTAATTGTTAAACCAATCTGGATATCAGCGCCCGTTTGTTGAGCACTCCGATTTCTCCGGCCTCCACCCATCCCAAATAAATCACCAAAAATATCGCCCAAATCTCCCTCAAAATTAAAACCAGCATTACCCGCTCCACCACCGAAGCCATTAGCAAAACCACCAAAACCTTGACTGCCACCACCCGCCTGACTAAAATCAGAACCAAATTGATCGTACTGTTGGCGTTTTTGGGGATTGCTTAAAACCTGATAAGCTTCGTTAATTTCTTTAAATTTAGCCTCGTTGCCACCCGATTTATCTGGATGGTGTTTGTGGGCCAATTCACGAAAAGCTTTTTTGATCTGTTCAGGCGAAGCACCTTTTTCCACCCCTAAAATTTTGTAATAGTCTTTTGACATAAATAAAATCCTAAACTCTAAACCCTAATGACTAAAAAATTATCAAAATCAGAAATTTAAAACATCAACTTTTAAACTTTAATCATTAGAATTTAATTAGGATTTAGAAATTAGAAATTAGAATTTTTCCTCTAATCTTTACTTTGAAACCCGATTTCTTGCTTTGGACTTTCGGCCTCTTCAACTGGCCCAAAAGTTTTTTCGTATTTTTTTAAATTCTCGTCCAAAGCCCGGATAATTCTTTTTAAATGCCCTGGGCTGGTGATTACTTTGCCCACCACCCGACCGGCAGGCGCAACTACATTCAAAAAAGTTAATAAAAACTCTTCTTTGGTGTGGCCAACGGTCATGGCGTTAGTGTATTCAGCGCCAGCGAAATTATCACGAATTTGGATTTGATTAGGATTATTTTCTTGCTTTTCCATAATTTTTTTAACCTTGGTAAATTAAATAGATAATATAAATTACATATAGTGAAACCATCGCTGATCCCTGCCATCGCTGTAAAATATTTCTCTTGCCAGCAAACATAAAAAACAAAAGTAGAATAGTAATAAAGGCTAAAATAATAATGTCACTATTCATTTGGACCGAAAAACTTAATGGTCGAATTACTGCACTTAAACCCAAAATCCAAAAAATGTTAAAAATATTAGAACCAATAATATTGCCAATTGCAATGTCGCTATGATGCCGATAAGCTGCTACTGCCGATGCCGCTAATTCAGGCAAAGAGGTACCAATTGCTACTACAGTTAAACCAATCAACGCTTCGCTCACACCAAGGTATCTGGCCAAATTTACCGCTCCGTCAGTCATCATATTGCCACCGACCACCAAGCCAATCATTCCGCCCAAAACTAAACCGGTTGAAAGCCAGTGTTTATAAGTTTTAATTTCTTGTTCTTTTGCTTCTGAATTTTTACTAATACTGAAAGTGTAATACAAAAAAATCAGAAAAAAAGCTAACAAAATCAGCCCATCACCCCGACTTAAAATCGACTGATTTAATCCGTCGATAATAAAATCGTTAACTAAAATATACAAAACAACGATGGCTAACAAACTAAACGGCACTTCTTTAGCCACTGTACTTTTTCGCACTGATAACGGATAAATAATTGCCGCAATTCCTAGGATTAGAAGAATATTAGAAATATTACTACCCAAAACATTGCCAATAGCAATATCGTTGCTACCCTTAAAACTGGCAAAAAGATTAACCACCAACTCCGGCAAAGAAGTACCGAAAGCAACGATGGTTAATCCTATAAACAAAGGCGACAAACCGGCCTTTTTGGCAATCGAAGAGCTGCCCTTAACTAATAGGTCGGCCCCATAGACTAAGATGACTAGACCGAAAACAAATGAGCCAACGGCCAAGATTGTTTGGAGCATAAAATATTTCTAATGACTAAACTCGTTTTATTATAACAAAAATTTTCGGTTTCACTAAGTTATCATCCTCCCTCTCCCCTACGAGGGGAGAGGGAGTTTCAAGCTAAACTTCGCTCGGGGTGAGGGGTGTTATTTTTTATCTTCTTCTACTTCACCTTCAACCACTTCACCTTCTTCACTTGCCTTGGCGTCAGCCTGACTGTCGGCAGCTGGCTGTTCACCTGCTGGTTGGCCCTGAGCGGCTTGTTGTTGCTGTTGATACATCGCCTGGCCAATCTTTTGAGCGGCGGTGCTTAATTCTTGAGTTTTAGTTTTAATGGCGGTCAAATCATCTTTATCTTTGATCTCTTTTAATTCTTTGATTTTTTCTTCGATCTCTTTTTTATCATTTTCCCCTACCTTATCACCAGCATCGGTTAAGGCCTTTTCGGCAGTATAAATCATTGTTTCGGCATTGTTGCGCACTTCAATTGCTTCTTTTTTAGTCTTATCTTCATCGGCGTGCTGTTCGGCATCTTGTTTCATCTTTTCAATTTCTTCTTTCGACAAACCAGACGAAGCGGTAATAGTAATTTTTTGCTCTTTACCAGTGCCACGATCTTTAGCGGCGACATTCAAAATTCCGTTAGCATCAATATCAAAAGTCACTTCGATTTGTGGCACGCCGCGTGGAGCTGGTGGAATACCGTCTAGAATAAACCGACCTAAAGTTTTATTGTCAGCTGCCATTGGCCGTTCACCTTGCAACACGTGGATTTCAACTGATGGTTGATTGTCAGCCGCCGTAGAAAAAACTTGTGATTTAGACGTTGGAATGGTGCTATTTCTTTCAATCAAAGGAGTGGCCACTCCGCCCAAAGTTTCGATGCCCAAGGTTAATGGGCTAACATCAAGCAACAAAACATCTTTAACATCCCCTTGCAACACCCCCGCCTGAACGGCTGCACCAACTGCCACCACTTCATCCGGATTAACTGAAATGTTTGGTTTTTTACCAAAAAATTCTTCTACCTTTTTTTGCACCAAAGGCATCCGAGTCATTCCACCAACCATGACGACTTCTTCAATTTTACTCACGTCCAAACCGGCGTCTTTTAAAGCTTGGCGGCAAGGTTCCAAAGTTTTGGTCACTAAATCGCCAACCAATTCTTCTAATTTCGAGCGAGTTAATTTTATCACTAAATGTTTTGGGCCACCGGCATCGGTAGTAATGAATGGCTGATTAATTTCGGTTTCCTGAGCAGTCGAAAGTTCAATTTTAGCTTTTTCAGCCGCTTCTTTAATCCGCTGTAAAGCCAAAACATCTTTACCCAAATCAATCCCCTGATCTTTTTTAAATTCATCAATAATCCAATGAATAATCACTTGATCGAAATCATCACCACCTAAATGAGTGTCGCCATTGGTTGATTTAACTTCGACTGTGTCAGCCGAAACATCCAAAATCGAGATATCAAAAGTTCCACCGCCTAAATCGTAAACGGCGATCTGTTGACCTTTTTTCTTTTCAAAACCATAAGCCAAAGCCGCGGCTGTTGGTTCATTAATAATTCGTTTAACCTTTAAGCCGGCAATTTCGCCAGCATCCTTAGTAGCTTGTCTTTGTGAGTCGTCAAAATAAGCCGGCACGGTAATAACGGCCTCGTCAATTTTTTCACCAATCCGGCTTTCAGCATCGGCTTTCATTTTTTGCAAAATCATGGCCGAAATTTCTTGCGGTGAATATTCTTTATCGCCCATTTTAACTTTCACGCCTTCTCCAGACTTAACAATTTTATAAGGCATGGTTTTTAAGTCGCGTTGGACTTCTTCGTCTTCCCACCGGCGGCCGATTAAACGCTTAATCGAATACAAAGTATTTTCCGGATTAGTCACCGCCTGACGTTTGGCTAATTGACCAACCAACCGTTCGCCGGATTTATTAATGGCAATAATTGACGGCGTAGTCCGGCCGCCTTCGGCATTTTCTAATACTTTTGGTATACCG
>JAFGGX010000016.1 GCA_016930315.1 Candidatus Buchananbacteria bacterium | reverse complement strand
TACCGTTAAGTCGGGTAACGAGCGCAACCCCTACACTGTGTTAAATCACTCACAGTGAACTGCCCCGCCCTTTGCACATAAGCGCAAAGGGAAATTCGAATTCCTAAATCATAAATTCTAAATAAATTTAAAATCATAATGTTTAAATGTTTAAAATTTAAACATTCGCAATTATTTAGAATTTAGATATTAGAATTTAGAATTTTCTTTATTCACTTATGAATAAAGGGCGGGGAGGAAGGCGGGGATGACGTCAAATCAGCATGGCTCTTACGCCTTGGGCCACACACGTGCTACAATGGTCGGTACAATGGGTCGCCAAGCGGCAACGCGGAGCTAATCCCATCAAAACCGGCCCCAGTTCAGATTGAGGTCTGCAATTCGACCTCATGAAGCCGGAATCGCTAGTAAACGCATATCAGCCACGGTGCGTTGAATACGTTCTCGGGTCTTGTACACACCGCCCGTCACGTCAAGAGAGTCTGTAGTACCCAAATGCTGCCGTAGGGTGGCAAAAGGTAAGACAGATAATAGGGACGAAGTCGTAACAAGGCATCCGTAGCGGAAGCTGTGGATGGATCACCTCCTTTCTAGGGAGAAATTAGGATGGAGCGTTAGTATACTACGCTTCATCCTGAGTCGACCCCGACTTTATGTCGGAGGTGGAGTTGATTAAATGGTTGCTGTTGCTTTTCAGTTGTTAAAACAAACAATCGCCAAATTAGGCGATTTTTTGTTTGACTTTTTAATCCGGCTATTATAAGTTAATCATACCGTTACCTAATGGAGCGGGTACTGAACCTTCTGGTCAGTAGGATCTTTAACTTAAAAGGAGGGTTACCTAATGGAACCCACAATCGTGCCACCACACTTCTTGGAAAAAGGCGAAGTAAGGCTATTGAGAGTCAATCGCCTTCCAGATTACTTTGACTTCAGCTTATTCCTACGTGATAGCGAAAGCGAACCTCTCAGATTTGTTCTGGACGCAACACAACCAGACATGATCATCAGACTCAACCAGCCATATCAACCCAATCTCGACCTACCAGCACAGCTGACAATTTCTCCTCGCCGTATCCTGGGCAATGTTTTCTGGGAAATCAACGCCACGGCTACAATCGGTCCAGAACAACTCCAGATCTACGGCTGGCTTGACCAGAAAAACAAACGAGGATTATTTTGTCCAGCTAACGCCATCTACAAATCAGGGCTGCTGTTCTATCTTCTTTTCATGAATGGCTACTGTCGTTTCGATGGTGGTGGACCAGTGATACCGAAAAATGACGAAAGTTTTTCTACGAAGTCTCTGACACACAGCATCCTTGGTTACTTGTATGAAATCGGAGCCACCTCCAACTATTCGTCAATATTGGGCTGGTTTATGGCCATTGCTTTCAGTCAAGCGAAGCTACACGCAAAAGAAGAGGCTCTCTCCCACTGTCTGATCAATGGCTTTGCGACCAATATCATCGGCTGGCCTGTCGCCAGAGATGCCGCCTTCGTCTTTACTCAGGAATTCACCCTAAGCCTCGTTGGCGAGCCTCGGAAAGCATCTCACATCAAAGATTTCATCGTCGAACCGGCTATCACCTTTGGCGATGAAGAGCTGATGAAAATGATGCAAATCAGGCTCAACAACTACCACGGCAAAGACAACTCGCTCACTGAGCGAATTAAGTGTTGGGAACCACAGGTCTTCTAACAACCACCAACCCAAAACCTCCTACGACCTTTTCAATACACCCGTCAGTGCGCAATCAAAAGCGTATTGACGGGCTCTTTTTTTGTTTGACTTTTTAATCCGGCTATTATAAGTTAATCATGTCGCTACCATAGGGAGTGACAATCGGTTAATTAACCGATCAGATCTTTGCAAAGGAGGATTACCGAAAATGGAATCCTTGACACTCAACCCGAAACAAGTCCTAAGAGTTACCGGCATGCCAGACACCCTGACAATGGCTCACAGACTCGTCTTTAAAGGTGGCAAAATCCAATTCATCGTTGACGGCCCCAGACAGCTGTTCCCGGAGATAGGATCTATTCACGTTGTGGACCACTTGAAGACAGTAAATATGCATTTGGCGCTGCGTGATTTATTCGGTTGTAGTTTGATGGAAATCACAATCCCTGATGCCACCCTGACCGGAGAAGACGGACGACGGGACGGTGCGATGTACGGATGGGTGGACTGTGCCAACCAAAAAGGCGTATTCTGCCAAGCAGATTCGCCTTACAGGTCGGGCCTATTTCTCTACTTGTTATTTTCAGAAGGCTACGGTTGGGACAATGTAGAAGGATACAAAAGCATCAGGCCAAAACATCCTCCATTCTCCCAAGAAAGCCTGCGATATGTAGTGTTTGGACTGGCGTGTCAATTGGCCGATCAACGGCCCGAAAGTCCTGATTTTGGACTGGGCGAATTTATTGTTCTGGCCTTTTGGAAAGCCCTGTATAAACATGCCGATAGCAAATTTCTCTGGGAACTGCTAACCTGCATTAAAGACACCAGCTTCCAGAAGAGCGTCTGGCAAACCGCCAGCCAAGCCGTTGTCCCGCTGATTGAATATCGCCAGCTATATTCAGATTCCATTCGAATCTTGCTCCATGAGGCAATTCTGAAAAAAGCCTCCAAGGAGGCCCCGGAGGTCATGGATATGCTCCAAGATCGGCTACAACAGATAGACCCGAATAAAACTCTCGATGGGCCAGAGATTGATCTAATCAGAAATTGGAATTGGAAGGGCTAGGCCTCAAGCTTAGTTCAACACACAATATAGGCCCGCCAATCCTGCAACCGCAGTTGTATTGACGGGCTTCTTCTTTTTTGTTATATTGTTGGAGTAATTTTATTGGGCGATTAGCTCAGTTGGTTAGAGCGCGTCACTGATAATGACGAGGTCCGAGGTTCAACTCCTCGATCGCCCACCATTCGACTCGTCTTAGCAAAACTAAGCCTCGCTCATGGTGTACCACCAAGCTTAAAAAGACGAGGCGAATGCCCTGAGTAAGCATATTCAAGCTTAGCTTGCCGAAGGGCATAAAAAAATAAATAACAACTTTCGACTCGTCTTAGCAAAACTAAGCCTCGCTCATGGTGTACCACCAGTCCTTAAAGACAAAATAAGACGTAAACAAAAACACATCACCGATTTTCTAGCGCTGGTTTGACCGAGTTAGCTCACTGGTAGAGTCTCTCACCTTCCTTTGCCGAGCCGAGGTAGCTCAGTGGTAGAGCGAAGGACTGAAAATCCTTGCGTCGGCAGTTCAATTCTGCCCCTCGGCAAAGGAAGGTGAGAGATAAACCCCAGTAGAATATTACCCAAATCAAAAATTTACTTGCTGTTATTAATCCCCAGAGTCGGGGTGTGGCTCAGTTGGCTAGAGCGCCTGCTTTGGGAGCAGGATGTCGCAGGTTCGAGTCCTGTCACCCCGACTTTGTGGATCTAATTCCCTTCAGGACTAACATTTCAATTTTATGGATAACAATACAAATGTTTTTCAATCATTGATTGATAGTTCCTTACCAGACGTCCAGCTTGATGCTTATCAAAACGAAGAAATTAAAAAAATTAGCCTCAAAAACTTTAACGACAATTGGCTAGTTTTATTTTTTTATCCGGCTGATTTTACTTTCGTTTGCCCAACCGAACTAGCTGAACTGGCCGATCATTATGACCAATTCAAAAAAGAAGGGGCCGAAGTTTGTAGCGTTAGCACCGACACTGCTTTTGTTCACAAAGCTTGGCACGATCATTCAACTTCAATTGCCAAAATAAAATTTCCAATGATTGCCGATCCAACCGGCCAACTTTGCAAATCATTAGGTGTTTATTTGCCAGAAGAAGGTTTGGCTCTACGAGGTAGCTTTATTTTTGATCCAGATGGAAAACTTCAAGCCTACGAAGTTCACGCTAACAATGTTGGCCGTAACATCCCCGAACTACTACGAAAACTTCAAGCGGCTAAATTTGTCCGCGAACACGGTGGCGAAGTCTGCCCAGTCAATTGGAATCCGGGTGACAAAACTCTAAAGCCTTCTACCGATCTAGTCGGAAAAATTTAATATCAACATAATAGCCCAAATAAAAGAATCGTCTCGCTTGACGATTTTTTTGCCTAATTAATTATTATCAAACTGCCCAAAAAACTTGTTTTTTATTAAAAAATATGATAATCTGCTTGTATATTTTATAGAAATGATATGTTTACAATAATTATTTTAGCCGTTTATCTTAAAGCTCTGGGTTTAGCGTTAAATTTTGTCGGTTCAATTATTTTGATTGCCGGTACAATGAAAAGCCAAAAGGAAATTAACACCGAAACCAAGCCGGGTATTCCAATTGTTAAAAGTGCAACAATCAGAAAATTCTTACTAAAAGCGCGGTCAATTTCGATGATTGGTTTAATCATTATCACTGCCGGATTTTTAGTTCAGCTAATCGCAATTCTTTTTGATTTATATATCTAAACGTGCGGGTATCGTCCACCGAAGTCCCAATGCGGGACGTAGGTGGATAAATATATCAAAATTTTAATAATATTTTCCTCTGAAAGCGGGTATCGTATAGCGGTTATTATCTCAGTTTTCCAAACTGATGATGCGGGTTCGACTCCCGCTACCCGCTTTTAGTGGAAAATCAATAGAGATTACCAACCTTCATAAAAAATTCATTCCGGCTAGTCCGCCGAAGTCCAAAGGGCGAAGGCGGAGACTCCCCTTACCCGCTTTTTCCATTACCACCCCTAAATCAACAACCTGCCTGCGCAGGCAGACATTCGAACCAGAGAATAGAAAGATCGCCTATTCTTGTCGCTCCCGAACGACGAGACGAGTCGGGCGATTTTTGATATAATGAATTTATGAGATTCGAATCACTTAACCCTTTTAGAGCAGAACAAGAAAACAAAGAACAGCGAAAGGCTGAATTTGCTGAATTTATTAAAGCGTTTGATTTTGATAAGCTCAAAGAATTAATAAGAGGTCAAGTTCGACCTGATCATGGCGATGAAATAAGTATTTGTCCAGCAGAAAAAATAGTCCCGGATTTTTCTGGTTCATCAGGTGAGTACAAACCGGAAACGAAAATTATTAAGTTCAATCCTGATAGAATTAGAGATCGCGCGGATATGATTGGAGTTAATCCAGATATCATGTTTAACCATGTCTTAATCCATGAAGAGCTGCACGCCGCTTCAGATACGCCCTGCGATGATAACAGTGTTATGGTACGAGAATTTAATGTTGGTTTTAGCAGGGTTACCCGAATAAAAAAATCTCCCATTACTATCACCGGAATATATAAAGCTTGGAACGAAGGTGTCACAGAGAGCATGGCCAGAGAAGTAACCCATGACTATGTTACTGGAACAGGTCTTTTTAGTGAAGAAAATTTTGATCAGTATAAGAAGACCTTAGAAGAACCTTCAGGCAATCCGGAAATTCCTTATGCTCCAGAGGTAGAATTGGTGGATGCTTTAATTGACCGTCTAGCTGATGCTAGTGATAAAGATCGTCGGGAAATATGGCAAATGGTAAAAGATGCTTTTATAAGCGGTGAGGGTTTTAATTCCCAGGATTTAAATCAACTAACAAGAGAAGTTTTGCCTGATGGGTTTTTGGCTGATTTAGCCGGTGCATCAGCGAAATTAACGGTTAGGCGACTAACTGCTGAGCTGAAAAGTAATAATAAATTAGGTCTATTGTCTTCTCCTGTCATTCGGCATATCAAACGAATGGTTGAGGGTTACCTTGAGTCAATGGGAAAATTAGGATAAATAAATTTACAGACCATTATCATAATTTCGGTTCTAACACCTGCCCCGTTGAATGACAGGGTCATTGAGCAAGGTGCTCCATACAAAAAACAATTTTAATATAAAAGAAAAAGAGGGCTTGCCTAAGGCCCCCGAGCGATGTTTCGAAAAACATCTAATTAAGGTGGTCGTATTGCTACGACATTTTACTGCGTTTTGGCGCAGTGACGACGGTCACCAGGAGTTTCATAGACATAGGCTGGCTGGCTCGTCAACCTCTCAGGGGTTTTTCCGTTAAGCCAGCAGCTGAGCCTGAGGAGAAAACCATGGTTTTTCTTGACCTTGATGCCGTGAAGTCTCGCAGCGAGATTGAAAAAGAACCGATATAACATTGTCTTGACTTTCCGAAGAAGAAATTACTAACTAACTAATATAATTATAGCATATATACATAATTTTGTCAAGCAAACAAACCTTTTAAACAAATTTTTATTTAAATTTAGCAAAAAAATACCGCCAGAATATGACTGGTAGTATTTTTTTATTTATTTTGCTTCGTCTACCCTATCTTGCGGAATCTAACCGACAAAACCGGCTCATATTTATTTTTATACTCATCGGTAATATCAATTGGTTGGCCTTTAATCAAAGAATTTAAAGCTAGATCACTCAACATTTCAGCGTCACTAGCAATGTCGTTTTTTAATTTATCTAATTGAGGAAAATCTTTTTTAATCGTCGCTTCAATTGATTTTTTCTTTTCTTTTAACTCATCGAGTTTTTCGACTACCTGCTGATACTGCAAAGACTGGTCTAAACTATCCCGATAAGCTCTTTTTAACTCACGTTGTTTTCTTTTTAAGTCTTGAGATCGATCAAAAACACTTTGGATATCGCGCATGGAAAGTTAAGTTAGAAGTTAAGTTAATAAAGTAATAGAGTGATAAAGTAATAGAGTTAATATTATAAAGTTAAAAAATAAAAAAATCAACCCTCAAAAAATTTGGCTGATTTTTTTAAACTAAACTAAAAATATTTTTTTAATCTCTTTTTAATATCATTACTAATTTTTTTCGATTGAATGGCTAGCTTAGATTTTTTCTGATCATTGCCAACTAGTTCCATAAAGCCTTGCCCAACTGCGGGCTTGCCACCAAGCCTACCTTTAACTGCCACCGGCCCTTCCCAATAACTAATCGGGCCAAAAATCATTTCTTGTTTTTCCAGCAATGGATTAATTTCTAAATCAACCCCCTCGGACTCAACCCGAACACGCCAATTCAAGTTATAGCTAATGCCGGTTTGCTGACTAACCCAAGTATTTGGAGTTGCATAAATTTCCGGATCAAAAAAGTTTTTCTGCTGGCCATTTGCCGCAATAATTGAAACTAATTTTGTCGCTTTTTGATTCTGACCAATAAAAATAAAAGCCATTATTTCTACTCCATTTTTTAATTGAATCGAAAACCAATTCCATTTAAACGGGGCGTAGACCGCATCGGCCCATTGATGGTCCATCCAACCAATTCCTTTAACTGGCAAACGTTTATTGCCTAAAATCACTTCACCAACAACCGACATGTTGGTTAATGAATAATAAAAAGTTGAATTGACTCCTAAATCCAAAAAACCATCTCCGCCAACCAATAATGGCTTTTTATGATTAGTAAACCATAAATCAAAATTTTGAGTTTTGGCGTGATAACGATTCTCTTCTACTTTTTCGATCACATAATTAAAATAACCATTTAATCCTAGCTCGGCATAATTAATAAACAAATCTTTTTTCGAAAAGCTATCTTTAGAAATCACCACCAACGGATGGACTTCGCTAATGAATTTTTTTCCATTGATTGCTGATAAAAGAGAATGGTGAAAATAGCTATGCTTAAACGGCAAATGCTTTAAAAAAGGCAAATTAACTCGTTTTGGATCGGTTCTAAAAAAACAATCCATAAACGAATACTGCTTACCAGCCTGATCGGTCAAATGACCATTAAAATACCACCATTCGATAATATTATCATGGGGCAACTCATCGGCGGGAAAAATGATTTTTCTTTTTTTCATTTTGTTTTAATAATTATTTAGTTTGAAAATGATAAATTTTAAAGCTGACCTGGTTATCCCAATTTTTAATTTCTTCAATCGGTTCAACGCCAGCCTGACTTAAATATTGTTCTAAATTATCCAGCAGCTCATTATATGATTGATTATCAGTTTGGGCGATTCCAGCTGGCCCAGCTGCTACTAACCAAAAATCCTTTACTCCATAATCGGCCAAATAACCAATCATATCTTGGTCGCCGGGTACTGTTCGATCTAGATCAGAAAAAAAGACCAAAGGTTGATGATAATAATGAATATACTTATCGATATGCCACATCCTAGGAAACCAATTGACTCTTTCGTCAAATAAAATAATTTGACCGGCCTTTAAATCTACGTCAGCCTGCCCATCAATTAATTTGGTAATGCGCTTTTTTTGTAACTTTTGACTAAAAACATTTTGTTTTAAATATTGTTCCAACCGATCAAAGCCGGTTTCATAAAAACGAGCGGAAGAAAAATACAAGCCAGAGGTGCCAATTGGTTTTATTAAAATATTAGTATTAATGGAATAAAAAAATTCAAAACCAAAAACTAAAACTAACAAACTAATTAAACTATATTTTAACCATTTTTTTTCATTCACCATCATAAAGATATCAACCAGCAAAATGGCTACAAAAATATCAATAAAAATTGTGGCCAAAGACAAAAACCGAACTGCTGGGCCAGCGAATAAAAACATCAACAATAAAAACAAAAAATTAATTGCTAAAATATTTTCAAAAACATCACTGCGCTTTTTGAATAACTTAAATAAAAAATAAACAATCGATAAAATAAACAACCAACTAAACGGCTGGGAACTAATCGCCCACAAAGAATTAAAAATACTTGTTGAATTACTGCCAAAATTATCATTAACTCCCCGGCTAGAAATGACTGAGAAATCCTCCGGGTGCATGCCAACCATTGATGAAAGGGCGGCATCAAAATGACCACGAGTAATAAAAACCTGATAGTTATAAAAAATTACTGGGGAAAGAATCACCAAAATCAAAAGTAAAGATAAATAAAATTTTTTTTGTTTAAAAGTTGATCGTTTGTAAATTAAAAAAGTCACCAAAGAAGCTGGAATTAAAAAAATGGCCGTGTATTTGGAAATCAAAGCTAAGCCTAAAGTTAACGCCCAAAAGAAAAGAAATTTATTTTTATTCGAATAAATAAAACTAATCAAGAAAAAAATCGAAAGAGCCACAAACAAAATTTCTACTCCTTCCAAATAACCAGTTCGGCTCAGCCAAACCGAATAACTACTAAAAGCAAAAATAAAACTAGCCATTAGACCAGTTTTTTTATCTTTAAACTTAGAAACAAAATAATAAATTAAAAAAGTCAAAATCACCCCGCCGAGTAAAAACGGCAACAAAGCAACTAAAACACTATCACCAAAAACGGCAAAAAAGATTCTTTGAATTAAAAAAACCAACGGTGGATGATCATGGAAAGATAAATTAGCCCACCAAGGAATAGAGCCAAACCAAACTAGTGGCGAAGTCTGGCCCACACCAGCCAAAAAATCAAACCAACCAAAAGCACGAACCGAGTTAATGGCGGCGTCATGCTTTAAATCGCTGCCAACAATCCCCCAAAATCTTAAAAGCGTCGCTAATAACAAAATTAAACCCAAAAAAATCGCAATTTTTCTTTTTTTCATACTAAAGACAAACTCAATTTTAACTAAACAAATTATAACTGGAAAAACTTAAACTGACTACCCCACTATTGACAAAAATAAGTAAATATGCTAATATAATGCATCGTCACAAGTGTGACGTTTTTAATTAAAGACTTTATGGAAATAATCAAGAAAATCCAGCAAAAAAGCCTCTATGCGTGGATTTTGGGTATTGTGGCTGTTCAGCTTGTTTTCCCGTCCGGCTCGGCCATTGCGCCAGCCAAAGCGGCTGAAAACGACAGCCAAGACACTCAGCTAATCCAGCTGATTGCCCCAATCCATGCCTCTGCGGCCGAAACAAAAACCGAAAAACAAGAATACGAAGTCAAAAAAACCTACACCATTACTATTACCGCTTATTCAAGCACAGTTGACCAAACCGATGATACGCCTTGTATCACCGCCAATGGCTTTAACTTATGTGAAAATAACGAAGAAAACGTTATTGCCGCTAACTTCTTGCCATTTGGTACCAAGGTCAAAATTCCTGAATATTTCGGTGATCGGATCTTCACTGTCCAAGACCGGATGAACGCTCGCTATTATTATCGAGCTGACGTCTGGTTTAAAACCCGCCAAGATGCTATCAAGTTTGGCGCGCCATACACTGAGATCCAAGTAGTTGAAGAAATCTAAAACAAACTTAAACAAAACGTCGCTGGCAACAGCGATGTTTTATTTTTGCCGGTTGATTTTAAAAAACCAGCCAAAACTTGATTTATAAGGGATTTTTTGTTATGCTAATACCGTCATAATTCAAAAATTGAGGCTAAAATTAAAGGCCAATCATCCAGGGCCACGTAGCCAAGCGGTAAGGCAGAGGTCTGCAAAACCTTTATTCGGCGGTTCGATTCCGCCCGTGGCCTCCATAGAAATTAAAAAAGCAAAAATTAAAATTAAAAAATTAAGAGTTCGCTTTGCTCACAATCTATAATTACAAATTGTCGTCGCAGACGACTCAATAATTTTAAATTTTAATATTTGAATTTTAATCTTACCCTATGAATGTCAGTGAACTTGCTAGAAAATTAAGAACTACCACTAACGAACTGTTTGAAATTTTACCAGCCGTTGGTTTTGATATTGGCCGCCGGGCAATCAAAATTGACGATCGCCAAGCCAAAAGAATTCTTGAACAATGGCCTCGCCTTTTAAGCCGCTACAAAGCTCAGCTGGCCGAAGCCGCTGAAGCGGAAATCAAAGCAAAAAACGGCCCGGTTCAAGAAGCACCCAAAGAACCGGTAGCTATTCCCCAACTCATTACCGTTAAAGATTTTGCTATTAAACTAAAAATGCCTTTGCCAAAAGTAATGGGTGAATTGATGAAAAACGGCGTGCTGTCTTCGATGAACGAAAGAATTGATTTTGACACCGCTTCAATTGTAGGCCAAGAATTAGGTTACGAAATTATCCCAGAAGCATCAACTGACGAAAAAAAAGAGCAAACCAGCAGCGAAAAACTAGAAGGTCTATTGGCTGAATCAGACGCTTCAAAACTTCAAGAACGCCCGCCGGTTGTGGTGGTAATGGGCCATGTTGACCATGGTAAAACCAAACTGCTTGATGCAATCAGAACAACCAACGTGGTTGAAGGCGAAAGCGGCGGTATTACCCAGCACATCGGCGCTTACCAAGTTGAGAAAAAAGGTAAAAAAATTACTTTTATCGACACTCCCGGCCACGAAGCTTTTACCACCATGCGTTCCCGCGGTGCTCGGGTGGCCGACATTGCCATTCTAGTGATTGCCGCCGACGACAGCATCCAGCCGCAAACCAAAGAATCAATCAAAATCATTAAATCGGCCCAACTGCCAATGATTGTGGCCATCAATAAAATCGATAAACCCGAAGCCAACCAAGAAAAAGTCAAACAAGACCTAGCGGCTTTAGGCTTAACACCGGAAGAATGGGGCGGCGATACCATTTGTGTACCAATCTCGGCCAAACAAGGCACAGGCATCGACGATTTGTTAGAAATGATTTTATTAGTCGCCGAAACCGAAAAAGATGAAATCCGCGCCAATCCAAACAAAGCCGCCGTGGGCACGATTATTGAATCACACGTCGACAAAGGCCAAGGCCCGGTCGCTACAGTTTTAATCCAAAATGGCACTTTAAAAAGAGGCGACCTGATTACTGTCGGCGATATTTTTTACGGCAAAATTAAATCGATGAAAAACTACTTGGGCAACAACGTTGATCAAGCTACTCCATCGATGCCAATTGAAATCAGCGGCTTGAAAGCCAACGCCAGTATTGGTGATGTGTTGCAAGTTACTGACACGGTTGAACGCAAAAATAGAATCAAAACTTACGATTTAAAAAATCAGGCCACTGCTTACACCAAACCGGTTGAGATTAATAAAGAAAAAATTGCCGCCGGAGTTAAGGCCTTAAATGTTATTATCAAAGCCGATGTGCTCGGTTCTTTAGAAGCGGTTATTTCTTCTTTATTGCAGATCGAAAACCCGGAAGTTTCTGTTAACATTATCGACAAGGGCTTGGGCAATATCAACGACAACGATGTTGAGCGCGCAATTACCGCCAACGCCATTGTCTTTGGTTTTAATGTCAAACCGACTCAAACCGCCGAAAGATTAGCTCAAGATAAAAAAGTGGAAATTAAAATTTACGAAGTGATTTATCACTTGCTCGAAGATGTCAAAAAACGGCTCGAAGAAATGCTTTCACCGGAAGTAATCCGCACCGATTTCGGCCGGGTTAAAGTTTTGGCAATTTTCAAACAAGAAAAAAACTTAATGGTGATTGGCGGATCAGTCACCAAAGACAAAGCGGTTAATAACGCCAAAGTCGATGTGATCAGAGACAAACATAAAATTGCTACCGGCAGTATTGTAAAACTGCAAATGAACAAAATCAATGTCAACGAAGTCAGCCAAGGCAATGAATGCGGTATTCAATACGAAGGCAAACCGGTAATTGAAGTTGGCGACAGTTTGGAAGTTTACCAAGAAGAAATCAAGAAAAAGAAACTCTAAACTCATGTCTCATCGCCTCGAACAAATCAGCGAAGTTATTCGCCACGAAATCGGCGGCTTGCTTTTAACCGAAGTGGAATTCCCCGTCGGTTGTTTAGTCACCATTGTTGAAGTTCAGACTTCCAAAGATTTGCGCCACGCCAAAATTATTATTAGTGTCATGCCGGTTAAATTCACGGCCAAGGTTTTAGAAAAACTGCAAAAAAATATCGGCCATCTTCAATTTGAGTTAAACAAAAAACTGAGCATGAAACCATTGCCCAGAATTCGCTTTGCCATTGATCGGACCGAACACAAAGCGGTTGGTATCGAAGAACTGCTAGATAAAATTAGAAAAGAAATATAACTTAGTTAAAATTAAGCTAGCTAAAATCCTCCCTGAATGGGAGGATTTTAGAATTTAAGATAAATTTGCTATTTTCTATTTGTCAGATTTAGTTCGGTTATCTTGTTTACATAACATCTGACAATTTGCTGCTATAGTTTTTCCACCTTCGTGCCAAGGTTTTATATGGTCAGCTTCCATCTCCCCAATTTCAAAATGCTTTTTACATTTTTTACAAATACCTTTTTGTCTTTCATAAGCCTCACGCTTCATCTTATCAGTAAAAGTGCGGATTGAAAGATGTCTTTCCTGCCCAGTCAAAACGTAAGAATAAATACCAGACTTTTTGGTTACATCTTCATCTTGCATTAACTTTGTGATTTCTTTTTCTAGTTTTTTAGGATCTAATTTTTTGTCTTTAAACTGGTTGTACAATTCGCCCCAATTTACGCTTGCCATTTCTTTTCGGTAGTTTGAAAATATCTTCCGCACCCAAACAATTACTTCCTGAAAATAACTCCACAGTTTATCAGCACTTTTATCGTGTTGATGTTTGGCCATATAATCTTCTATTTTTCCATCATTAATCCACGATAGTGCCGTTTCTAAATATTCTTGACGAATTGGTGAACCACTTAATAACGACCCGTCATCATTAGCTAATAAATATGCCGCACAGTTTGATTTACTAAATTTTAATTTAGCATCGGAAAGCCAAGGCCCAGTATAAACAGCGTTACGAATTTCTTGGTCAGTTAATTTTTCTCCGGCAATATTTATAATCCTGAACCAATCTAAACGTTCTTTATCTGTGCCTTCGCAGAAATAAATCATTAATTCATAATCCAAAATCTTATTTTGTTCTTCTTTAGTCAGATTATGGAAAAAACGATCACCTAAAGAAAAATCACCACTGACATATTGTCCAATACTGATAGTGCGCTGTTGCCCGTCCAACACCTCATAGCCACCGTCTTCTCTAATCATCCAATACATCACATTTAAGGGAAAACTATTTTTGATTGTCTCTATTACAGCATTACGTTGTTTTTCCTTGTATACAAATTCACGCTGATATTTTGGACGAATATTTAATTTGCCGTCATACGCTGTTACACCTTCTTCAGCACTATCTTTATAGCCTGATATCACTTTGCGTACTGAAATTTTATGGAGTTCTATTTTCATATTATTTTTTTATTTTTTTATTCCTAACTAAAATACGTTTAAATAACTTTTTCCCATTTATATAAATCGCATTTGCGAAAGAATAGACACCATCCGCACCGACAGAACCGATATGACCAATAATCTCAAACTGATCAGGATTATATTTATCCACAAAAGTAACTGGCACACCCATTTGACCATCATAATCATAAGGGATATCAGTATATTTATTTATATTAATGGCATTATAATTATCATATTTTGGATATTCATCAGGTGTATATTTTTTATATAGGGTAAGATCCTGTTTATGTTTATCAACAATCAGATTTGTATACCAACATGATGTGGATACGCGCGCAATTTTCCTCCCATCTTCATCTATATGATGAAATTCTGTCCAATCATCTGGCACAACAAAAAACATGCCAACATTAAAATTTGTATAACCAGTGCGAAGCTTGTCTTCCTTGATAA
The DNA here is from genome assembly GCA_016930315.1 of Candidatus Buchananbacteria bacterium. Taxonomy (GTDB): domain Bacteria; phylum Patescibacteriota; class Patescibacteriia; order Buchananbacterales; family UBA6539; genus JAFGGX01. Next base: position 11,756 of record JAFGGX010000016.1, on the reverse strand, counting down.
GCTTAAAAACCTCTTTGTATGTTATAGCGTTAGTGTTACCGATAATCAAAAATTTTTTGTTATATTCTTCAAGCTGAGCGACATACTCCCGGAACATTGAAAATGGTGGATTGGTTACAACTATGTCTGCTTCTTTGAGCAAATCAATGCACTCTTCACTACGAAAGTCTCCCGTACCGATCATCTCAGTTATAAATTCTTCTGGATCAGGCATGCGATTGCCATTTTTATCACCAGCGTATTCTAATTTATATGGTGCTTCTTGGGTAAAAAGGTTTGCATCTTTATAGTGTGTGGCAATCAATTTCTTCAATCCCAAATGCTCAAAATTCATACTAAAATATTTTACGAAGTTGCTTTCTCTCGGATCGTCACAATTACAAAAAACCACTTTGTTACGAAACTGGCTTTTGTAATGCTTGAGCTCTTTTTCTATATCTGCAAGCTGAGTATAAAACTCATCTTTCTTTTCTTTACTTGCCTTATGTAAATTTTTATTTGAAGATGTTTTCGCCATAACTTTATTTAACTAATTTCAGCCAAAAAATAATTTTTTACTTGACAACTTAACATAATTGATATATCATATACACATAATATACATGAGAAAGCACCTCTAAAGGTTCCGTCCTTATGCGGTGTTTTTTCTTTTATACTCAAGTTTCTTTCTCAGATTATCCATAAAAACTATTTTTTCTCTGGCGGTTTTTTGAAGTAAAACAGAACAGGTATCTAAGTACGGACTCATAACCACTTTTAATTTCTCATTTGTGTAAAGATATTTTACTAAAGAGTAAAAATCGCCATCGCTAGTAACGATGATAGCCTGGTCAAATTCATTATTATTGTAATCAATCATGGCTTGCAAAACTAAATCGGCATCGACATTACCTTTAGGCTTGCCATCTTTGTCTGGCAATACAGGCTTAAAAATCAAAACAAAACCGCTTTTCTGCAAAGAGGAATACATTTCTTTATTTTCAGCTATATAGCCTACAAATAAATAAGCGGTATTAACTGAATACTTTTCTTTTAGATAGCGCCGAAACCTAAAAAAATCCAGCTTCCAACCCATAGATTGAATTCCAAGGTTCAAATTCTGACTATCTATATAAGCATGATTGTTTTGTTTTAATTTCATCAATTATACAAACTATTTAAAATATATACTATACAAAACTACGCTGATATTTTACCCTATTTTTACTAAAAATATCAACCCCGATATACGGATAAATTTTCCTTAAACTGAGCACTAGATTTCGGCTCTTCGGCCGGAATGACAAAGTGGGGCGGGAATGACACATAACTAAGCATTGACTAAACTTCATCATTGAACTATAATAACCGGCTATGAGTATCAGTCTTTTTGGCCCAAAAATTCAATCCGCGTTAGCTGAAAGCACCAACGTTCTTTTGGTTATCCATCAACAACCCGATGCCGACGCATTGGGCAGTTTGATTGCGATAACCGACTGGCTCGACCAGCTCAACAAAAACCACACCGGCTATTGCCTGGGCACCAGCTTGGCCGAATGCTTGTTTGTCGACCAAACCCGCCAACTAATCGACCGGCCCGATTTAATTAATCACCAAAAATTCGACACTGTTTTAGTGCTTGATTGCGGCGACTTAAAATACGCCGGCCTGCAAGATTGGATGACCCAAATCAACTACCAGCCGCAAATAATTAATATCGATCACCACGCTTCCAATCAGTATTTCGGCCACATCAATCTGGTTGACTCTAATGCCGCTTCCACCACCGAGATTATTTACCAGCTTTTTAAATTCTTAAAAATTAAATTTTCTGCCCCGACTGCCTCGGCTCTTTTGGCTGGCATTATCAACGACACTTATGGTTTTACCAATCCCAACACTTCGGCCAAATCTTTAGACATCACCAGCCAGCTGATTAAAGCCGGCGCCAAGCTGGGCAAGGTGAGCGACTCGATTTTAAAAAACAAAAGTTTAGCTGACTTGCAACTTTGGGGCACCATTTTAACTCGCTTGAGCCACAACCCAAATTTAAATATCGCTACTACCATTATTGCCGGTCAAGACATTCAAAACGACCGCCAAAATTTAGAAGTGACCGAAGGCATTGCCAATTTTTTAAATAATTTGTCCGGCGTTGACGCGGCCATGATTTTAAAACAAGAAGGCCCAGATTTAATTAAAGGCAGCTTGCGCACCAACAGCGACCTGATTGACGTTTCCGCTTTGGCTAAAGTCTTTGGCGGCGGCGGCCACAAAAAAGCGGCCGGGTTTAGAATCAAAGGCAAATTAATCCAAACCGAACAAGGTCATTGGCAAATAATGTAATTTATAAGTATAATTCATATACAGAATAATAAACAAAAATTATGTATCTCATCCCAACCGTAGTTGAAAAATCAAATTTTGGCGAACGCGCCTACGACATTTATTCGCGATTATTAAAAGAACGAATTATCTTTTTGGGTGCGCCAATCGATGATGCCGTGGCTAACACGGTCATTGCTCAGCTTTTGTTTTTGGAAAGCGAAGACAGTAAAAAAGATATTAAACTCTACATTAATACGCCTGGCGGATCGGTTACCGCTGGTTTAGCCATTTACGACACCATGCAATATGTTAAACCAGACATTTCCACCATTTGCATTGGCATGGCCGCTTCAATGGGCGCGGTGCTTTTAGCCGCCGGTGCGAAAGGTAAAAGAATTGCTTTGCCTAATTCGGAAATCATGTTGCATCAGGTGATGGGTGGCGCTGAAGGCCAGGCCGCTGACATCAAAATTCGGGCTGAACATATTTTAAAAATCAGAGACCGCCTAAACCAGATTTTGGTTAAACACACGGGTCAGCCAACCAAAAACATTGAACGCGACACCGACCGGGATTTCTTTATGAATGCCGAAGAAGCTAAAAAATACGGCTTGGTTGATAAGATTATCAAATAAACACCCCGACCCCTCGCCCCATATTTAATTCTATGTAGGTGCAGAACAGTGTTCTGCACCTACATAATTTATGGCGAGGGTCGGGATTGACTTGACAACCGCAATAGAAGTGCTAAGCTAAAAGTATATTTGACAACCAAATATTTTATCAAGAGTGTTACCTGCTACCCACCTTCGCTCCTCGCTTTGCTTGGAGCTACGGTGGATGAAAGGGAATTGGCCCAATGGTAACCAGCAACCACTTCTATTCGACTTTTGAAGCTTAAGCAGGCTTGCCTGCCGAAGTTTCGACGGAGTCGAAACGAAGGCAGGTGCTAAATCCAACCCAACTTGGGGAAGATAACGTTAGAAAAAGACTCTTTGCCACTAAGAGTTTTTTGTTTCTAAAAAAGCTAATCTTCTTTTTCAAGGTTAGCTTTTTTAGGTGCATCGCACCGAACAACGTTCATTCAGGAAGTATCATCACCATGGCTCTAATCAGCCAAGAGGCAAACGAAACGCTCAGCGACAACTTCGCCGAGGCCCAGAGGAATGGGAAAATTCATCCCCGGACCAAATTTCGAGTCGCCAAACGGCCGACCGGAGATGGCCAAACGCGCTTCTTCTGCGTCGATGGACGACGCCGCGAATTGACCGCGGCCGGACAAGTCGTCGGGCTCGAAACTGTCTGCGGATGAGAAAAACCACTCAACCGCTCAAATCACGGGGCGCCCTAAAAAAGCGCCCCCAACTCTTTTTTTAACCCCGATTTCACTCGATTTTCCTACTCTTGCCAAATCACAATTTTTATGCTACTATATTAAAAGTTATTATTATTAATCAGGAATTAAAGATTAGACGAAACTGCAGATTGGTCAATCAGATTAAAGATAAGTGAGACTTAAGTAAACAGCTAATTCCTTTATTTTCAACCTTTTACACCAATAAAATAGAGGAAGTTCTTGCTTCTATCATGTCTAAAAAACTTCATTCTAAGCTCTCCAAACCGATCTCAAAGTAAAGCGTAAAAGCGTTTTACTTAAATTTTTGGCGTCTGATCTTTTATTCGAAAAAGTGAATAAAAGATATGTTAAACATTATTTGGTCAATAGTGACTTTTCTCGGACTGTTAGTCGGAGTCGCTTTAGGTTATCAGATGCGCCGGGTTTGGGCGCTCAAACGCAAAGACAGCGTTGAAGCCAAAGTTGAAAACTTAATCAACGAGGCAAAAACCAAACAAAAAGAAATCTTACTCGAAGCTAACGACAAGGCTTTAAAAGTGATTGAAGAAGCCAAAGCGGAAGCTAAAGAAAAAGAACAAGAAATTAGTCGCTCACAACAACGGCTCGAAAGTCGAGAGACTTTATTCGATCAAAAGTTGCTTGATTTGGAAAACAAAAAACAAGAGTTAATCGACAAGGCCGCCAAAATTGATCAGGTTAAAGAAGAAATTGGCAAAATCAAAGAAGAACAGATGGCCAAATTGGAAAGAGTGGCCGCTTTAAACAAAGATGAGGCCAAACAAATCTTGCTCGATAATGTTGAACGCCAATCGCAGGATGATTTGTTGATTCGAATGAAAAAATTAAACAATCAAAGTAACGAAGAAATCGAAAAAAAGGCCAAAGAAATGCTGTCGTTGGCCATGCAGCGCTGTGCTTCTTCCCATGCGGCCGAAACCACTACTACCACTATTGACTTGCCTAGCGACGAAATGAAAGGCCGCATCATCGGCCGAGAAGGCAGAAACATTAAAGCCTTTGAACAATTAACCGGCGTTGAAATTATTATTGACGAAACTCCCCAGACTATTACCATTTCTGGTTTTTCACCAATCAGACGCCAGGTGGCTAAACGCGCTTTGGAAAAATTAATTCTTGATGGCCGCATCCAACCGGTCCGAATTGAAGAAGCTATCGACCAAGCCAAAAAAGAATTAGCCGCAGAAATCACTAAAGCCGGCCAAGATGCCATTTACGAAGTCGGCATCACTGGTATTGATCCAAAATTGGTTCAAATCTTAGGGCGCTTAAAATACCGCACCAGCTACGGTCAAAATATCTTAAACCACTCAATTGAAGTTACCTACTTGGCTGGTCTTTTAGCCCAAATGCTTGGCGCTGATGTAGCGATTGCCAAAAAAGGAGCATTGTTTCACGACATTGGTAAAGCAGTTGACCACGACGTTTCTGGCGGTCACCCGGAAATTGGCTATGATATTTTGAAAAAATTCGGCATGGCCGAAGAAGTCGCCTACATTGCCAAATCGCATCACGACGATCAACCAAAAACTTTGGAATGTGTCATTGTTAAAACCGCCGATGCCATTTCTGGCGCTCGACCAGGTGCGCGAAAAGAAACCTTTGAACAATACGTCCAAAGACTGGAAGAATTAGAAGGTATTGCCAAAAACTTTGAAGGGGTAGAAAAATGCTTTGCCATTCAAGCTGGCCGAGAAGTTAGAGTTTTTGTGATGCCAAATATTGTTGATGATTACAACGCTACTAAATTAGCCCGAGATATTGCTAAAAAAATTGAAAGCGAATTAAAATACCCAGGTGAAATTAAAGTCACCGTCATTAGAGAAACTAGGGTGATTGACTTCGCGAGATAATTTAAGCGATAGAGTTAGAAAGCGATAAAGTTATATACTAAGCTAACTCTATTAACTCTATCGCCTTATTAACTTTTTTAACTTAAACTCCCATTATGCGTATTCTTTTCTTCGGCGACGTGGTTGGAAAAATTGCCAGACGAGCTCTAAAAATTGCTTTGCCGGATTTAAAAAGTCAATTTGAGCCCGATGTTATTATTGCCAACATTGAAAACGTAGCTCACGGCACCGGTATCACTGAAAAAACCAAACAAGAGCTTAAAGAGATCGGCATTGATTATTTTACTTCCGGTGATCATATTTTTGATAAACCGGAAATTGGTGAATTAATTAATAAAAAAGATTTTGATTTAATTCGCCCGGCCAATTACCCAAAAAATGACCCCGGTCAAGGTTACAAAATTGTTGAAGTGGGCACCCGCAAATTGATGATTGTTAATCTTTCCGGCCAAGTCTTTATGAAAAGAGAATGTGGCAACCCGTTTACCGCCATTGACGAAATTATTAAGCAAGCCGAAAAACAAAACGCTGCCATTATCGTTGACTTGCATGCCGAAGCCACTTCCGAAAAAATTGCCTTTGGTCTTTATGTTGACGGCCGAGTGGCCGCTGTAGTTGGCACTCACACTCACGTACCAACTGCTGACGCTAAAATTTTACCCAAAGGCACTGCCTATGTTACTGACTTAGGCATGGTTGGGGCGGTTGATTCGGTTTTAGGCATGACTAAAGAAATTTCGATTCAAAGATTTTTAAACCAAGAAACCCGACTGGAAAGAATTCCCGAAACCGGAGCAGTAGAAATTGGGGCAGCAATTATTGACATCGATCCAAAAGAAAAAATTGCCAAAAAAATCGTTAAACTAGACAAAATTGTTGAAGTATTATAAAATACCATATATACAAAATAATTATTAACAGTTACTTTGGCCATTTTTAAACAGCCGCCAAAATAACGCTATAAAGGAAAACTACCAATGAACAAAGCGGGTCTAATCGATATTATTGCTCAAAAAGTCGGCATCTCAAAAAAAGAAGCTGAAAGTGCAGTTGATTGTTTGGTTGACACCATCACCGAGCAACTCAAGCAAGGCAACGAAGTCACTTTAACTGGCTTCGGAGCGTTTTCGGCTCGCACCAGAAAAGGTAGAATTGGTGTTAACCCGCGGAATACGGCTGAAAAAATTACTATCCCTCCAGTTAAAGTGGCTAAGTTCAAAGCCGGCAAAAATTTAAAAGACATTCTCAAAAGTTAAGAAATTAAAAAATCTCGCCGCACAGCTACTTCAAGGGCGAGATTTTTTAATTGGGCAAATTACCGCCAGAAAGCCAAAAGCAAAAAGACAATCACTGTAATAACTAAAAGCCAGCCGATATTAAAGATTAAAAATTTAACCGCTTGTTTTTTTTCACCATCAAAATAAAGATACACCGGCCGGCCTAATACCAACGCACCAACCGTTGTGGCCGACAAAACAAAAAGCAACAGAAAAGCAACCGGCCCAATCCAATCATTAGCTTTGCCAAAAACCTTGTCTCCATTCGACATAATCAAAGCCACCAAAAAAGTGTAAACCAAAACACCCAACGAGAATAACAACGACTGCAAAGCTAGAGGCATTTGTTTTTTCATAAAAATTTAGTTATTAATTAATAGTTTTATTAATTTTTTTTAAACAGTCAGCGGAATTTTTTAGCAGTTTTTTTTCTTGGGCCGAAATTTCTAAAACTAATTTTTGTTCTAGACCTTTGCAACCGACAACTGCTGGCAGACTCAAACAGACATCTTTAATCCCATATTCCCCTTCCAACAAATGAGAAACAGGCAAAACAGTATGGCGGTTATAAAGAATCGCGGTTACCAACTGATTAATGCCAGCGCCAATTGCATAGTTGGTACATTGCTTGCCGGCAATAATAGCATAAGCGGCGTTTTTGGCCTGATTAAAGATTTTGTCTTTTTCAGTCTGACTCAATTTTTTAAATTGATCCAGTTTAGAGTTACCAATGGCAGCGGTACTCCACAATGGTAATTCGCTATCACCGTGTTCGCCAACAATGTAAGCGTGAATACTGCTTGGGTTAATGCTCAGTTTTTCACTCAACAAAAATCGTAACCGCGCTGAATCTAACATCGTGCCCGAACCAATAATTTGCTTTTTCTTGCTCGGAAACATTTTGATGGCCTGGTAAGTCAAAACATCAACCGGATTAGTCACCATGATTAGAATCACATTTGGGTTGGCTTTAAAAATCTGCGGTACAATTTCTTTAATAATCGCTGAATTTTTTTTCACTAAATCAATTCTGGTTTCACCTTCTTTTTGTCTAGCCCCACAAGTAATAATGGCAATCTGACTATCGGCGACATCTTTGTAACTGCCAACTTTAACTTTAGTGTAACCCCAAAATGGCACCGAGTGCTGCAAATCCATCACTTCGGCTTTAACTAAATCAACATTTAAATCAATCAAGGCAATTTCTTCGGTAATACCAGAAGAAACTAAACTATAAGCGGCGGTACTGCCAACCTGGCCAGCACCGATAATTGTCACTTTGTTTTTTGTTGCCATAAAAAATTTTATTACTAAACAAGTTTATTATAACAAAACTATCATTTTAATAAAAGTAAACAATAACCATATATAAATCGCCAAAATTAGCTAAAAAATAAAGATGAGGTTGACAAAATATACAAAATATGCTACTATAATACGATGCTCATTAACATGCATTTATAGCAATAAACGTCAAAAAGAAAGGAAAAGGTTCAGCAGTACCATGGCAACCAGAGAAGCAGTCGAGGCTATGATCAAAGAAGCCGTTCAAGGAATACTTCGTACACACGGATGGGAAGGAGGCCGAATCATTATTGAAGACTTAAAACCATCCAACCCCGAACGAAGGTGTGACAGAGATCAGGAATACAGGGTGATCGATGCACTCTTGGGCTGTATCGAAAGCCTCGTCAGCACTCCATTCAAAGATCGCCTATTAGCAGAAACTAGGAGATTCGGGGAGGAGATCGAAAAAACAAAAGAATCAAGTACATACGATCAAGCAAGGCTATATTTCCTGGACAAGAGATTGTGCAGGATAGAGAAGGGTCTTCGGGACGAAAAAAAATGGGGAAGGGAAGAAATAGAAGACCTGCTGATGATTTGCAGGTCGCTAAATGTGAGTCCGTTTTGGCCTGACGATACCAGGATGCCATCTTTTAACGACTTGGAACACAGGCTCCTCCCATGCGCAAAACTCGGAAGCAGAGTTATTGTTACACATGCGGCGGGGTTCAAGGACCCCAACAGCGGCAAAATCATTTTGCCAGCGCTAGTGACTACGCACTAACAAAATCGGGCCAGACATACGAAAAAAATCGTCCCTGTCTGCCCGATTCTTTTTTTAAAATAAATTATTTTTTAATTAATTTTAAAAATGGATTTTTGATATCAAATTTTAGCTCAGCAATGCAATTGATAGCATCTAAAGACAGGCCGTATTTGTCTTGGTACAAAGAGTCAGCCGCACAAAATTTAGCCAAGCGATAATCAAACCCCAATTGCCGACTGACTTCTTTGACTACTGCTTCAGATTTACCTTCAATCTCAACGTAAGGTTCAAGAAATGGCCATTCATCAATACAAACTTCCACTTGACTCAGATGCCAAATTTCTCTTTTCGTTTCTTGATAAGAGCGAAGCTGACAACCAATCGTTTCCAAAAATTCCACTGCTTGTTGATAATTATCAATAATTAAACAAATTTCTTTTTGATCGGTAATTTTTTTAGTGTCAGATACTATCTTTAAACTCATTGTCACTTTATCCTGCTCATCTCTGATTCTTAACCACCCACCTTTTATCTCATGCCCGATCGGAAAATCAAAAACCACTCTTTTTTGCAAAAATTCTGGCTTAACTAAAACGGCATTAGCTGCTTTTAGCTTAGTCCGAACTTCATCTTTATTGACGTTAGTAAAAGTGGCTTCATATTCAACCTGCATACACAGACATTATAGCAAAAATGGTCAATAATCATAAGTGGCCTCAAAAAGCCTTAAAAACCAAATATTTCACCTGGGTTTAATAAAACTTTAGCTAATTTTAAATAAAAAAACGCTATTATATTGACAAAAAATACGAGATATGATATAATAATAAGTCTTTTTCAATGATGTACTGATTTCAAGCAAGTAGAAAGGATGATTCACATGAGACAGTTTCCGTTCATTTCACATGGCAAGAGGAATTCCGGTCCGAATCCCGGCCACACCGCCGAAGGGTTCGACGAAATCCAAACCCTGGCCGCCAGACTCAAGGCCCTCGGCTACCAGATCGAGTGCATCATCGCTGGAAGCGGGTGGCGTTTCCAACAAATTTCCGACATGCTCGAAAACTTCTTCCCCAATGCCAAGACCGTCGCCACTCCCTTCTTGGGATGCTCCGATGGGCTGGATCGGATTGGAGGAGAAAATCTCGTAATTCTCGACAACAAAACCGAGAACGGCCGTCGGGTCAGACTCGACACCCAATATCTGGGACTGGTCAAAACGCCCGGATTCGATCCGGTCAAATTCCTGACCAATCTCCCCGATAGCCCCGTCCTTTGTGGAGGGCGTGAGTTCCTGCTCGCTCTCGGTCTCGATGATATGGCCAAAAGCGGCAAGCTCTACCTCATCACCATCGACGATGATGACAATGTGCTCGCCGAGATCATCGAGTAATCCGAAGGTCACACTAAACCGGGTCGACACACGCAGCTAATGCGTCCCTGTCGACCTGGTCTTTACTTTTTTAGACAAATTATTTTTTTACCACTTCGACTGTTCCGGTTGTTGCATCAACTTTAATTAAATCGCCATTTTTTATTAAATCAGTGGCGTTTTTTGTTCCAATAATGCATGGCTTTTTTAATTCTCTAGAAATTATTGCGGCATGACAGCCAATCCCGCCTTCGTCGGTCACAACTGCTGATGCTTTTTTCATCAATGGCACATACTCGGGTGTGGTCATGTGCGCGATCAAAACTTCACCTTTTTTAAAATCACTAAAATCACTTTTCCTAGTCACCACTCTTGCCTTAGCCGTTACCGTTCCCGGTTGAGCAATCATGCCTTTAATTTGAGCACTCAATTCTTGCCTTTCAATATTGAGTTGATTAAATTTTTTACGCGCAGTCTGGCCAGAATATAATTTATTTTTACCATCAACTGCAATTAATAAATAAGCTTTCTTTCGATTTTTTAATTCATCAATATTAATTATTGTTTTTGCCTGCAGATAGCTCAATAATTCCGGTGGCATCAAATAAAAAAGCAACTTGTAATCAACACCTTGCTTCCTGGCAACATATTTATTAATATAGGGTAATAATTTTTCTTCATACTCTTGATAAGGATGAATTTTTCTAATTCGCTCATACTGTTTTTTAACTTTTTCAAAAGTTAAACTTTTTTTATCAATTGCATCCAACAAATAAAAACAAATTAAATGATATGACCAACATTTATAATTATTTAAATGAAAAGCCTTAAATTTTAAGGCCAGAATCTTTTTGTCAATTTCAAAAAAATTTTTATTTATTATTTCTCTTGCTAATTGATCACGAATTTTTATAATTTTCTCAAAATCATTCAGTAGTTTAATTAAATTTGGACTTTTCGAATAAACACGGCTAATGTGCTTTAGTAGTTTCTGATTATCTTTTTGATCAATATAAGTGACGGCTAAACCGCCGGAATGATAAGTAAATAAATTTTTTTGTGACCAACCAAAAAATGACTTAAAATTATCAATTCTCGCTGTATTAGGATACCAAGTAGTTGATAAGGATAGCTCCCTAGTAACCGCCTTTTCCCAAATGATTTTTTTCATTTTCATATTCAAATTATACTAAAAAATCACCCCAAATACGAGGCGATAATTAACTTTAGATGACACAGTAATTCAATGTATAGAAATACGTAATTCAGCATCCAGGGCTTTAGCCACTCGATTTAAAAAAGCCACGCTCGGATTATAATCACCCCGCTCAAGCCGAGAAATGGCCGACTGTTTAGTATTAAGCTTTTTAGCCAATGCTAATTGAGTCAGCCCTTGCTCAAGTCTTTTTTTAATAATTAATTCAACCAATTCAAATTCCGGTCCCAATTTTTCGTATTGAACTTTGGTTTGTTTGTCTTTAAGTAGCTGGCCTTTAATATTTTTATAAGATTTCATAAT
>JAFGGX010000015.1 GCA_016930315.1 Candidatus Buchananbacteria bacterium | reverse complement strand
TAGAATTTAAATTTATGCTTGACTATTTTTTTAAAAATAAAAATTACCTAATTATTTTTTTTACCATTGGTTATTTGGTGGCGTTTGCTTTAGAAGCTTTTGGCCGGGGAAATTGGGAATTTGTTTATTACATTGTCATGATGACGGTGTTGATCTATATAATTGTTTCGATCAACAAGCGTTTACATCTAGCTTTTTTTATTATCTGGAATCTTTCTTTTCTCGGATTTTTGCATTTGTTGGGCGGCAATTTTTATTTGCATGGTATTCGCCTCTATGATTATTATTTTATTCCAGACATTTTACGCTACGATAATATTGTTCACACTTACGGCACTTTTATTGCCACGGTTGCTTTATATAGTTTGCTGTCGCCCTACATTAGTAAAAATTTAAAAAAACATTATCCGATTTTTGCAATCGTTTTAGTTTTAATGGCTATCGGCATTGGCGTTTTAAATGAGTTGGTTGAATTTTTTGCGGTGGTGTTTTTAAACGCGGCCGAGCAAGTTGGCGGTTATTACAACAATGCTTTAGATTTATTATTCAACACGATTGGTTCGATTCTCGGTACGATTTTTATTTATTTTTATCATGAACGGCCAAAGTATCTGGTCGATTTAAAAAAAGAGCTTAATGTCAAAATTAAAAAAAATCGTTGAGTGGCTTTTTTATTTTTACCTATTTGTCCTGCCTTGGCAGACTCGGTTGATTTGGCGGGATTCAGCTTTGAATGGCGACGTTTTTGAATACGGTCGGTTTAGTTTATATGGCAGCCAAATTTTGTTTGGGGCCATTATTTTTTTAGCTTTATTTTTGTTAATTAAAACTAAACCGTTAAAACTCAGTCAACTTGGTTTTAGCCGGTGGCTGAAAAAAATCAAAAATCCACCATTTTTAGTTTATTGGCTGGCAGTGATTTTTATTTTTTTTGCCGGCTTGTCAATTTTTTGGGCGGTTGATAGACAAATTGCTTATTATCGATTTATTATCTTGTTGCAAGGCGGCGCTTTAATGGCTTTGGTGGTTAGTTTTAATTTTGACTTGAAAAAAATCGCTTATGCTTTTGTCGGCAGCGGAATTGTCCAAGGAATATTTTCGGTTTTTCAATTTGTTGTCCAGGCGGTTTATGCCAACAAATGGCTGGGCCTAGCCAACCATTTTCCTAATGTCGGCGGTTCAATTATTTTACAAACCGCCACTGAGCGATGGTTGCGAGTCTATGGCAGCTTGCCGCATCCAAATGTTTTGGCGGGATTTTTAGTGGTTAGTTTTTTGTTTTTGGTCTATTTAAGTTTGACTTTCAGCGCTAATAAAGAGAAATATTTTTTACTGGTTGGCTATTTAACAATTTTACCGGCTTTATTTTTTAGTTTTTGCCGCTCAGCCTGGATTGCTCTAATTTTATGCTTGTTAATTTTATTGGTTTGGATTTTAAAAAATAAACAGACCTTGTTTAAAAAACGCTTTTTAAATAGTTTGTTGATTTCGGTTTTGGTTGTTGGTTTTTTATTTTTGAATTTATCGAGTTTAGTTTTTTCCCGGATTAATATTGATGATAATTTAGAATTCAATTCAATTGATCTGCGGCTGCTTTATACTCGGCAGGCCCTAGCTTTGATTGAACAAAATCCTTGGCAGGGGGTTGGGCTGGGTAATTATACACTGGGGGTATTTTATAATTTAGATCGCCAATTGCCAGGGTATTATTATCAGCCGGTTCATAATTTGTATTTATTGGTTTTTGCCGAACTAGGAATTTTTGGCATTTTAATTTTTGCTGCTCTAATAATTTTACTATTATATTTTGGCCTAAAAAAAATTAACCGGCTGGATTGGCTAATTTGTTGGTTGAGTCTTTTGGCGGTGTTGGTAATCAGTTTATTTGATCACTATTTTTGGAGCTTAGAATTTGGGGTAATGATTTTTTGGTTAGTGATTGGGATGAATATAAAATTTTTAAAAGAATAAAAAAAGTTCTTACCCCCCCACCATATTTGCTGGTTTCTTTTTTGCATTCAGTTTCAACGAAATTTTTAATGGCTTGGATTATGTCCATAGTTTTTTTGTTCCGCTAAAAATTTTTTTAGTTGTTTTCTATTTTTAATAATAAATACTTTTTTATCATTCGATAGTTTTAATTTTTCTAATATTTGTGGCATTATGATTTGATTAAACGTCCAAACATATTTTAAGAATTTCCAGTCTATTTTTTCTTTACAATTATTAAGCTTATCGGCTCTGGTTGATGTAATTCTTCTTTTGATAATACCAAACAGATTAATGATCTTAGGATAGTATAAGATAATCACCGTGTCAGCTTGACTAAGGCGATAGTCAAGCGTTGATGAAAAATTACCATCCATGATCCATTCTGGCAGGGAGCATAATTCTTTAACCTTTTTTTGCCATCCTTCTCTTTCGGTTCGGCCCCAATTTGGTTGCCAGTATAGAGAATCAAGATGTATAACCGGCAGGCCAGTTATCATTCCTAGTTTTTGAGCGGCGGTTGATTTTCCAGCACCTGATGATCCCAAAATTAAAATTTTTTTCATATATATTATAACCTTATTCTATCACAAATAAGCCAACATTCAACCCAGATAAAGAGGGGATTGATCAGCGCTTGACAGGCCTGTTTAGTTGGTTTAATATGTAGTTACTAGCACTCTTAATATTGGAGTGCTAATTTCCCCAGTAGCTAATTTAAGGCGAAAATCAGGTTAATAATTAACTTCGCGTAGCCCGCGGAATTCATCCGCGGCGAGGATAAATTCCTCGCCTACGAGATTAAAACCAAATAAAAAATTAATAATTAAGCAATTTAATAAAAAATATGCAACTAAAACCATTAGGCAACCGAATTGTGGTTGAACCTTTAACCGAGGAAGAGGTCACTAAAAGCGGGATTATTTTACCCGACACCGTTGATAAGGAAAAAAAAGCTGAAGGTAAAATTTTAGCTATCGGCGATGGTAAAAAAATTCAAAAATTGGGATTGAAAGTCGGTGATAAAGTTTTGTTCGGCAAATATGCCGGTGAAGAAGTAACGGTCGAAGAAAAAGACTACAAAATTTTGAGTGATGAGGACGTATTGGCAGTAATAGAATAAATTTTGGATTTTGAAGTTATAATTTTGATTGAATAATTTAATTGTTAAATTAGATTTCAAAATTAAAATATTAAAAATTGATTAAAAATTCTAAATTAAAAATTAAAAATTACTAACTTATGGCTAAACAAATTTTATATAACGAAGAAGCGCGCGCCGCTTTAAAGCGCGGGGTTGATAAATTGGCTAACGCCGTAAAGGTTAGCTTGGGGCCGAAGGGTCGCAATGTGATTTTGGATAAAGGCTTTGGTTCACCAACCATTACCAATGATGGTGTTAGCATTGCTAAAGAAATTGAGTTGGAAGATAAATTTGAAAATCTAGGCGCTGAATTAATCAAAGAAGTAGCTGAAAAAACCAACGATGTTGCCGGCGACGGCACCACCACCGCTACAGTGTTGGCTCAGGCGATGATTGAAGAAGGTTTAAAAAACGTGGCCGCCGGTACCGACCCAATGGGCTTGCGCTCAGGGATGCAAAAAGCTTTAAAGGCTGCTACTGCTGGCTTGGCTAAAATTGCCAAACCAATTAAAGACAATACCGAGGTGGCTCAAGTGGCTACCATTTCCAGTTTGGATCCAGCCGTTGGTCAGATGATTGCCGATATTATGGATGAAGTGGGTAAAGACGGCGTAGTGACTGTTGAAGAAGGCCAGACTTTTGGTTTAGAAAAAGAAGTGGTGCGCGGCATGCGCTTTGACAAAGGTTATGTTTCGCCTTACATGATCACCAGTTCAGAACGAATGGAAGCCGATTTTGATGAACCATTGATTTTAGTTACCGACAAAAAAATTGCTTCGGTTCAAGAAATTTTACCATTGTTAGAAAAAGTCGCTCAAAGTGGTAAAAAGGAATTAGTGATTATCGCTGATGAAATTGAAGGCGAAGCCTTAACCACTTTTGTATTAAACAAACTCCGCGGCACCTTTAACGTTTTAGGGATTAAAGCCCCGGGCTTTGGCGACAGAAGAAAAGAAATGCTCAAAGACATCGCAGTGTTGACCGGTGCGCAAGTAATTTCCGAAGAAATTGGCGCTAAATTGGAAAACACCGAAGTTGATCAATTGGGTTCAGCCAGAAAAGTGGTGGCCACCAAAGACTACACCACCATTATTGATGGTAAGGGTGATAAAAAAGAAATTGAAGAAAGAGTCAATCAAATCAAAAAAGAATTTGACGCTTCTGATTCAGAATTCGATAAAGAAAAATTACAAGAACGGTTGGCTAAATTGTCAGGCGGAGTTGGAGTGATTAAAGTTGGGGCTGCTACTGAAACTGAAATGAAAGAAAAGAAATTCAAAATTGAAGATGCACTTAATGCTACCAAAGCGGCGGTGGCCGAAGGTTTAGTTCCAGGTGGCGGTTCAGCTTTAGTAAAGGTGGCTAACACCTTAAATGAGTTGTTAAAAGAGTTGAGTATTGAGTTGACTGATGACGAAAAAATTGGCGCCCGGATTGTTCAACAGTCGTTGACCGCGCCAATCAGACAAATTGCTAATAATGCTGGCATTAAAGATATCTCGTTGATTTTAAATGAAATTAAAGATATTGACGACAGTAATTCCGGTTATGATTTTAATACCGTTTCTAAAGTTGATATGCTGAAAGCCGGAATTGTTGATCCACACAAAGTAACCAGAACCGCTTTAGAAAATGCCATTTCAATTGCTTCAACTATTATTACCATGGAAGCGGTGGTCACCGACCTGCCAAAAAAAGATGAACACGACCATGGCATGCCAGGCGGAATGCCGGGTGGTATGCCAGGGATGATGTAGAAAAGTAACCCCTCGACAGGCCTGTCTGCGCAGGCAGGCTCAGGGTGACACTGAGCAGAGTCGAAGTGTTAAATCTAAAATCTCAAAAATGCCGATGTCGCCCTGAACTTGTTTCAGGGCATCGGCTTTTTTAGTTGGGGAGACTCCGGATCAAATCCGCCCTGTTATGCAACAGGGTCGGGAATGACAATAAAACCATGGCGCTTTTTAAGTTCAATTGCCATTTCTTGATTGTTGTGATGATTCAAATAATGAATTTGACATAGTAATGATGGCGTAGTAACATCATAATTATATCACTAGTAGGAAGGGCTACTAATATGAAAAAAGGATCCTTAACACAACAAATACTCGAAACTTGCATTATGGTGCTTGGTGATGGCCACGGCTTTTACCACTTCATGAGAATTCTTAACATTCATCTTGAATTGTATCAGGGAGGATTGGAGTTGTGGGAAACATTCCAGCGGGCAGTTACTCAGGCCATGGAATTTTGCCATAATCTCAATCATCCGAACAAACCGCTGGGCGGATATGTGGCGGAATTCGAAGAAATTATGTTGGCAATCAGAGAGACTGGAAATTGGTCGATAGTGTCGAGACCTGCTGGTTCGCTAATCGTTTAGTGTGAGACGATGAGCAAGTTGATAGTGGAACCCGGTCTAATTTTAGTCGGGCTCCTTTTTTTATTGATTTTATGTTATAATAGTTATGTTAATTAATGATTAATTTATTAAAAAATATGGCAGAACAAAATCAAGTGACCAAGCAAGAAGCCAAGATTTGGGCTGCTGCTAGCTACCTTTGGATTTTGAGTTTGGTAGTTTTAGCGGCCAGAAAAAATAATGAATACGTGCGTTTTCACGCCAATCAAGGCGTTTTGCTTTTTGTTGCATCAGTGATTTTTATGTTGATTCCGGGGTTGGGTTGGCTTTTAAATATCGTAGTAGCCATCGCGGCTATCACCGGGATTATTAAAGCTTGGCAGGGTGAAAAATGGGCTTTGCCGGCAGTCGGTGGAATGGCTAAAAGCTTCGGTGATTGGATAATTAAAACTTTAAAAATCTAGTAGCGTTAGAAATTTATTTTTTATGAAACGAACTAAAATTGTTTGTACTATTGGCCCGGCTTCGGAAACTAAGGTAATAATTGAAAAAATGGTTCGGGCCGGTTTAAACGTGGCCCGGCTTAATTTTTCCCATGGTGTTTATAAACATCATCAGATGTTAATTGACAATATCCGGTCGGTGAGCAAAAACTTAAATCAGCCGGTGGCAATTATGCAAGATTTGCAAGGCCCAAGAATTAGGATTGGTGAAGTGCCAGCTGAAGGGATTCCGATTAAAAAAAACCAAGAGCTTGCCTTAGTGCCGGAAAAATATAAATTTCAAGATAAAAAATTTGTAACGGTGCCGACTCAGTATCCGGACTTATATAAAGATATAAAAAAGGGCCACGAAATTTTAGTCGAAGACGGCACAATTGTTTTACAAGTGACTAACGTTAAAAAGCCGGTAATTTTTTGTCGGGTCAAATCCGGCAGTTTGATTAAATCGCACAAAGGGATGAATTTTCCCGGAGTGTCGATCAGCGCGCCGGCGATTACCGACAAAGATAAAAAAGATTTAGTTTTTGGAATAAAAAATAACGTTGATTTTGTCGCTTTGTCGTTTGTTAAAGACGATAAAGATATTATTATTTTGCGTAAATTGATTGCTAACCTGGAAAAGAAACAAAAAAGTGATTGGCCAAAATTTAAAAACGTTCAATCTAAGAATAAAAAAAGTTGGCCAGATACCTCAACCAAAATTATTGCTAAAATTGAGCGGCCGGAGGCAATCAAAAATTTTGAAAAGATTTTAAAAGTAGTTGATGGCATTATGGTGGCGCGCGGTGATTTAGGTTTGGAAGCGCCGATTCAGGATCTGCCATTGATGCAGAAAAAAATTGTTCGGCTTTGCAATCAAGCCGGCAAGCCGGTAATTGTAGCCACTCAAATGCTTGATTCAATGATTAGAAATCCAATGCCCACTCGGGCCGAAGTAACTGATGTGGCTAACGCCATTTTGGATGGGACTGACGGGATCATGCTTTCGGGTGAAACCGCGACTGGTCAGTATCCATTGCAGGCAGTTGAAATTATGAATAAAATTGCCAACCGAATGGAAGCCACCCAAATCAGAAACTTTGAAAAAACCGAACAGGACCTAAAGCATTTGGGCGACGTGGCATTTTCTTTTAGTTTTGCCACTCAAGACATTGCCGAAGATATTAAAGCTAAATTGATTGTTTGTGTAACAATTGGTGGATTTTCAGCGCGGTTGGTTTCTCGCTTCAAGCCAAAAATTCCGGTGATTGGGTTAACCCCATTGCCAAAAACCAGAAACCAGTTGGCTTTAAGCTGGGGTGTGCAGTCATATGATTTGCCTTATACTACTTCGTTTGAAAAACTCGTTTCGGGCATCAAAAAAATCATTTTACAAAATAAGCTAGCCAAAGCCGGGGATCAAATCGTGCTTTTGGCCAGTTATCCTCTAGAATTCTCTAAAAAGCCAAACTTAGTTTCAGTGGTGGATTTATAATGATTTGACTTCTTACGAAAAACTCAGTATAATGAATTTTATTCCAATCTCGGGTTGATTGGTATCTTGATCTTTCGTAAGGAGGTTAATACAGCAAGTATTTTTTGGAGGGAGATATCTCTCGTCAAGGAGCATTCTCATGGCCAAGCGTCGCTGGTTCGAATCGGTACCTGCAGGAGAAAGCGTTGTGGATGTTTTTATCAAGAAGCGGACGAGAAAGCCGAGACGACGTCGATCCCGCAACAAAGGCGACGGTCCACGTAAGCCCTGCCGTCGGTAGGGCTGTTAACTCCAAAATGATATACTTCTTGGCCGGCCTTTGGACACTCGTGTTCATCGGTCGGCCTTTTCTTTTTACCCCTCACCCCACTTAAAATAAATTTAAATTCCCTCTCCCCTAGAAGGGGGAGGGGGAGGCTATTTGCAACATTCGCATGCATTCGTAGATTAGCATCACATGTGGTAAAATGAAGTTATGATTAATTTTTTACACCAATTTTCTCCCAGTTCAATTTTGGTTCAAATCGGTCCGCTATCAATTCATTGGTACGGGCTGTTTATTGTTTTAGGGATAGTGGCCGGACTGATTACGGTTTTAAAAGCCGCTAAATATTTAAAAATTAGCACCGACGAAGTTTACAATCTCGTTTTTTATTTAATTATTTTTAGTTTAATTGGTGCGCGCATCTACGATATTTTTTTGGAGTGGCCTTATTTTATTTCCCACCCAAGTGAAATAATCGCAGTCTGGCACGGTGGACTAGCGATTCATGGAGCAATTATTGGCGGCATTGCCACTTTGCTGGTTTATGTTTGGAAAAAAAAGCAAAGTTTTTGGCGCTGGGCGGATTTGTTAATTTTAGGTTTGCCGATTGGTCAAGCGTTGGGGCGATGGGGCAATTATTTTAATCAGGAATTATTTGGCTGGCCAACTAGTTTACCTTGGGGAATTTATATCAAACCGGAAAACCGGCCGGCGGAGTTTGCCAGTAGTAATTATTTTCAACCAGCGTTTTTGTATGAATCGATTTTAAATTTTTTGAATTTTCTAGTTTTGATTTTTTTGTTTAGTAAAAAGGCTAAGTGGAAAATCAAAGAGGGGAGCTTGGCGTTAATCTACCTGATCAATTATTCGGTCATTAGAATTATTATGGAATTTGTCCGGATTGATCGTACGCCGGTAGTTTTTGGTTGGCGAATTCCAATTTTGGTTAGTTTGGTGGTAATTGGGTTGGCTGGCAGTTTATTTTTTTATCGTTATAAAAAAATTGACAGTAAGAGCAATAGTGAATTATAATTTATATGTAATCTAAATTTATGGTTAAAAAGTCTAGCTTTAAAGTTTTTTTCTCGATATTTTTTTTATTTTCATTATTATTTAATGTTAATTTTGTTTTTGCGGTAGATGTTCCTTCCACTCCTGCGCCAAGTGGCACCGCCACGGCTGAGGATATTACGCCGCCGAAAAATCAAAGTGGTGTTACTACTTTGGATAATCCATTACCTTCGGTTGACCCGCGGGTGATTATCGGTAACATAATCAAGGCGATCTTAGGTTTAGTTGGCTCTCTAGCACTGTTAATGT
Organism: Candidatus Buchananbacteria bacterium; assembly: GCA_016930315.1. GTDB lineage: Bacteria > Patescibacteriota > Patescibacteriia > Buchananbacterales > UBA6539 > JAFGGX01. Next base: position 3,215 of record JAFGGX010000015.1, on the reverse strand, counting down.
TTATTTATGGCGGATTTTTGTGGGTAGTAGCTGGCGGAAATGAGGAAAAAGTTTCTCAAGGGAAAAAGATTATTATTTGGACAACTGCTGGTTTAGCGTTGATATTTTTTAGTTATACTTTAGTTAATTTTGTGGTTAATGCAATTGTAACCGGGGCTGCGTAGTTATTTTTTTTAGCTAAATTTAAATATTTTATTTATGAAATGCTATTTTTAGCATTTTTGTTATTGACAAATTTTTGATAATATGCTATTATATAACGATGCATTCTTGGTATAAAATGCCAAAGAAATGCTGTCACGCAGGTTAGTTCTTTGAATCTGATAAATATAGATCACACCTAAATCAACCCTCGGAGGTAAGTATCATGAAGGTCATGCTTTGGATTCTTAGAATCATCGTGGTAGTAGCAGCTTGTTGGCTAGCAAGCCTATATGTAGCCGATTTCTGGTTGTATACTGCTTATGCTGCTGTGGTGATTGGGGGCTTGCTCTTGATTATCGCGGTGGTTTGCAGCGCTTGGGTCAGTGTTTCAGCCTGGATTCTCAAAATTCCGGCGGTTGACACGACCCCAATTGAATTCGACGACCCATTCGAGGGGAAAGTCTCTATGAGACGGTACTCTTTTGCAGGTCTTCTCCTGGCCGTCGACGTACCAACCAACACCGCGCTTGTTTCTCGAGACAAGCGCAATTCTGACCCGAGGACTCTCAGTGGTTATCGGCTGTTTGCTGAACGCTGGGCCCTAGTCTGGTTTCCAGAGTTTCTGCAGCAAGTTAGCTCTCTCATCTCGACGCGTAAGATTGACATGAAGGATGCAGAAATAGTCCTACAAGCGTCGAGTAGCGATATTCGGGCGGCCATGGATGCCACGATGGAGATCAACGACCCTCTGCGCTTCTACGCTCGAGGAATGCAAAAGAATGCGACATTTCTGCTTAACCAGCTGCTGAAGTCGGCATGCAATGCGGTTGTCGTTGATTATCAAGCGCGCCAATTGGCATATGCCCGAGTTAATCCGGATGATTCTAACTCGACGAAAATTAGCTTTGAGCCGATCGCTGTTCGGATTAATGACCGGCTTAACGATCCTTCAAATCCAAACAGCTTGGCGTATTATGGGGTCAGGGCGGCTGTTAGGATTAACGGTTTCACACTCCTATCCGCTGCAGAGAACGCCCGTGAGACGGCAGAAGCGGTCAAGGAAAGCGAAAAAATTGCCCAACACCTGGCTCGGGCTACTACAATCAGCATGAAACCATATCTCGACGCTGGCGCCCCGCCTTGGCTAGCTGTCATCGGTGGACTGTTGAGTCCGGCATCGCCGTTGGCAATTAATCCAACCGGTGGTATCTCCTTCCCTTGGTTTAACAGGGGTGGAAAGAAACCCAACTCCGATGAAAGCCAAGATGAAGATCCAGACAAGAAGAAAAAGAAGAAGTAAGTGATCTATTTTTCGCTCAACTGAGCGATTTACACCCCCCCCCCGGAGTCTTAGTGATTTTCGGGGGGTTTTTCTATCTATTGACAAATTTTTGATAATATGCTATCATATAATGATGCATTCTTGAAGGTGTTTAGGCACTTAATAGAATGATGTTGCATTGAAATCCGAATAAATATCTTACATACAAGGAGAATTTCAGATGAAAGTCATGAGTCGAGTAGCATTCGTAGCGGTAGTAATCGTTTTGAGCGTTTTGCTGCTTGGTTTGAAAATCAGCCTGGTAGCGATTACTCTGGCGGTTGGCATCGCCTTCATCCCCGGCGGAAAGTCTTTCGGCTTCGTGGGTGTTGGCTTCACCATCATTCTTCTGGCGCTTCTGGTCTACAAAAATCATGAGGCATTACAGCAGAAGACTGGTTTGTCGGGTGTTGGAATCTCAAAATCAACCAAAAACCCCTCACCCGAACAGATTCTCGAACAAGATCATCTCGGTGTGAGAACCGAGATTGCCCTTAACCAAGCCAGCAACTCTTTCAAGCGATGTATTGTGGTTCCGGAAAATGGAACCACAGTGCCGTTGTTCAGCTTCGCGGAAGTCGGCAGAGATGTCGTCCCAATTCGCGATGCTGAAGGAAAGCTGGCTACTCTACCAGCCGGAGTCGTCGTCTATTGTGACTTCGACAACGTCTTGTCGTCTACTGAACATCGGATGCGGTATCTCAGGACGAGGTACCGAACTCTGGATGGTTCGGAAGAACTGACCAATATTCTGATGTGCAATGCTGATGTCCAGCTCGTTGGCGATATCGCGCTGGCCAGTTGGGTTGAAGCACCAACCGCCACAAGCGAGGAAGAAATTGAGGTACTGTTCTGTCGGATCTCGCATCTGCGAGCTTCACAGGAAAGTGAGGTGCTGCGGTTCTTGCCGCCGACTCGGATTGATCCTGAAAAATGGATCTATTTCAGCCGGATCGAAACCGTCGGTATTGATGCTCTAGTTGATCTGAATGGTCAGCAAGGAATTATCAGAGCCGACAATCACGACACTCCGTTTAACCCAACTTTTGGGGCGATTACCATTAAGGTATTAGCCTTGGGAGGCGAACCTCAACAGGGCGTAGTCCAAGTGATTTATGCCCGAAGGAGGAGGTGAGATTGTGTGGAAATAGAGTGCCTGCGAATTTGGATCAGTAAAATTTCGGAAAGCCATCCTGAGGTAAGATCGTTTTGGTCCAGATGTAAGGATTATGACGATTCAAACCTAGTAGCTTTTCTTAACCGGTCTCCCTATAAATGGCTTAAAGCCAAGGGAGTCGAACCTTCGACTGAAACTCTGGCGCTGTTGTTGCGCCAAACGAGTGGTTGTTTGCCGCTCGCAGCTCAAATCGAGGCATTGATCATGAGTGATTCTCAGCAAGAAGGAAATCTTCCGTCTTTTCTCAGACGACGGGACGAAAGAATCTCCGAAGCCCGGACTCCGAGTCCCAGTTTGGGAGACGGTTTCAGTGTTGAAATCGACCATTCCGCCGAACTCGAGAAGGTTCGCAAGAATCTCGAAGCGGTCACCGACGAAAAAACCCGCCTCTCCGGCGACCTCGACAAGGCCAAAGCCACCATCGGGACCATCACCGGCGAACGCGACCAAGCCAGCAAGGACCTCGAAGCGGCCAAAGCCGAACTCGACAAGTTCTCCGGCGACCTCAAGACCGTCACCGACGAACTCGACAAGGCCAACGCCACCATCGGGACCATCACCGGCGAACGCGAC
>JAFGGX010000014.1 GCA_016930315.1 Candidatus Buchananbacteria bacterium | reverse complement strand
TAATGCCAAAGACTAAAGCCAAGACAACCAAAAAATCACCGACGAAAAAAACGAAGAAAAAGCCGGTGAAAAAAACGAAGAAGCTGGCCAAGAAATCTGCTCCAAAAAAAACATCGGTAAAAAAGTCAGTCAAAAAAGTTAAAAGCAAACCGGTCGAACGGGTTAAAGTTGAACTCGATAAAAAGTTAGTTGATGAATTATTAAAAAAAGGCCATGCTAGAGGGTTTATCACCGAGCGCGAGGTCTTGCACGCTTTTCCGGAGGTCGAAGAGTATCTAACTGAATATGAGGATTTTTTAAACGAAGTCGAAAAAACCGGCATTACCTTGTCTGAACCAGCTGGTGGTATTTTGGATGCGATTCAAAATAAAGTAGCCAGCCGTAAAGATGAAAAAGAATCAGAATCACGTTTGCGCAAGTCTTTGGATATTGGCGACATTCCTGCAGATTCAATTCAAATGTATTTACGAGAAATTGGTAAAGTGTCTTTGTTAACCACGGAAGAAGAAATTCAATTGGCTAAAAGATCGGAGCGCGGTGATCAAGAGGCCAAGCAAAAATTAATCGAAGCCAATTTGCGGTTGGTGGTTTCAATTGCTAAACGGTTTACCGGTAAAAGTTTGTCTTTATTGGATTTGATTCAGGAAGGTAATATTGGTTTATTTCGGGCAGTTGAAAAGTTTGATTATCGCAAAGGTTATAAATTTTCAACTTACGCTACTTGGTGGATTCGCCAAGCTATTACCCGCGCTTTGGCCGATCAATCCAGAACCATTAGAATTCCGGTCCATATGGTTGAAACTATCAACCGATTTAAACACGTTGAACGCCAGTTGATTCAAGATTTAGGTCGCGAGCCATTGCCAGAAGAAATCGCTGCGGAAATGGGAGAGCCTATTGACAAAATTCTACATATAATTAAAATTAGTCAAGACACTATTTCAATCGAAACTTCTGTTGGTGATGATGATGAAGATAGCACTTTGGAGGATTTTATTGAGGATGTTAGTACTGTTACTCCAGACAGAGCCGCTGCTTTAGAGTTATTGCGTGATTATGTTAAAGATGTGATTCAGGATTTAACTCCTAGAGAGCAAAAGATTTTAGAAATGCGCTTTGGTTTGGAAGATGGAGTGGCGCATACTTTAGAAGAAGTTGGTCAGGAATTTGATGTCACCAGAGAAAGAATTAGACAAATTGAAGCCAAATCATTAGAAAAGATTAAAAAGCATTATTTGATTGGCAAATTAAAAGATTACTAGAAATAGGGAAAAAATTCCCGAACTCCGCGGTAGCTCAATGGTAGAGCAGTTGACTGTTAATCAATTGGTTCCAGGTTCGAGTCCTGGCCGCGGACAGGGTAGGACACCCTCCAAAGCGACCGGTTCGAGGTAAAATTTTAGCTAAATTTAGTACCAGCAAGTTCGAGTCCGGTTCCCGGGGGGGGGAATTTCAGTCTAGAACCTGGTGAGAGTCGCTTTCCCGGAGGATAATGGACACTTTCCAAACCGACCGGTTCCTGGTAAGATATTGAAAATTACAATTTAGGTTTATAGAGCAAAAAATTAGCCATTTGCTCCGCGATAGCTCAATGGTAGAGCAGCTGACTGTTAATCAGCGGGTTCCAGGTTCGAGTCCTGGTCGCGGAGTAAATGGCTAATTTTAGTTAAATTATCTGGTTAGAGTCCGACTTCCGGTCAAATAGCTTAATTTAGCAATTTTATTTTCTTAAATATATTTTCTGATTTTTAAGGTACAACTCAGTTTTTAAACAATTTAATATTTCTCTTTTTTCATCTCTAGTTCCTTCTTGCAATAAATACTTAGCATATTCTTTAATATCAACGTCAGGCTTTTTTGCTTGCTCCGGTTGGTCTGACCCTAAAATTAAATTGTTGAATCTTTGATACCTGTCCATCTCTTGTTTCATTTTTTGTAAAGTGCCAATCTCATCTAAATTAACCTGGTCGATAATTTTAATTAATTCTTCAGTTAAAGTTTCTTCTCTAATGTAGGCTTCTTTACAAAAGTGATTTCGATATTTGGTACAGTGATAATAAACATGGCGTCTGACCGATCCATCGTCTAATCTTTTAAATTTTTCTTCAGCGCAAACCCCAGATCCGCAAGCACCACATTTAATCATCTTGGCAAAATCAAATTCTTTGGTGCCGGGTCTAGATTTAGGAGCTACCTCTAACTGTAACTTAACCTCATCGAATAATTCTTTAGTAATCAGTGGCTCGTAAGAGCCTTTGTAAAATACTCCCGAACCAACTGGATACTCAAACTCACCGTGGTAGAAATTATTTTTTAAAACAGCGTAAACCGAACTTAAAACTATTTTTTTTCCAGATCTGGTGGTAAAACCAACATCATGCAGCCATCTCAATAAAGCCCTGCCGCTGTAATTTTGGTAAGCTATTTTTTCAAACATCTCTTTGATGATTGGTGCTCTTTTTGGATCAACGTGAATACTACGTTGACCTTTCTGTTCGCCTACGCCATGAAGGTATCCTAACGGCGGTACTCCTGGTCGCCAGCCCATCTCACATTTAGCTCGCAAACCTCTTTTGACGTTTACCCCCTTGGAATCATTTTCCAATTTTGCCGTACTGCCTAAAATCATTAGTAAGAATTTTTCATTTGGTGAATTAGTAAAAGTTTGACCGTAGGTTTTTATTTGTCTAATTACTCCTTGATCCATTAAATCTATTATCTGTCCCAAGTCTCCAGCGTTTCGACTTAACCTATCAGCCGACCAACTCAGAATTGCATCAAACTTACCATCTTTAATCGCTGTGATCATTTCATTGAAAACCGGCCTTTGTCCAGAATCTTTGGCCGAATGGGATTCCTGAAAGACTTTTAGAATCTCAACATTTTCTCTTTTGGCTAAGGCAGTCATTTCGTTAATCTGCGCTCCAATCGAAAGTTGCTGGAGTTCGTCAGATTCTGTGCTTTTTCTACCATAAAGGCAATATCTAAGGGGTATGTAAGGAACGTCTAGGTTTGTTCGATTTTGGGCTTGGATTATTTGGTTTGGCATAGTTGGTCTTAATTGTTAGTTTCCTCTACCAAACATTGATGACGCACCGGAGCCAGGGTGTCCAGCTCCCAGCAGTAGGTAAACTGTAGATAACTAGGACTTCGCAAAAATCTTAAGTTAAGCTAGTATGTGGTGGACATTTAGCTTACTTTGAGCTAAAATTCATTTACAATTGAATTGGCCTAAACTCGCCTTTGGCGGGCATGGTCGGAAATCGTACAGAACATTAAACCCGTCATAGGGCGTTCTGTACGTTGTGTGGGGAAACTCACATAGGCCGCAAGGCTCCTGTGGCGGGCTTTGTGTTATCTAAAAATAATTAATTAAAAAAATATGAAAAAATGTCCATTTTGTGCCGAAGAAATTCAAGACGAGGCTAAAAAATGTAAACACTGTGGGGAACTAATTGATGAGAAGGCCAGTAAAACCAAAGACTTATTTTCTCGCTATGAACAATGGTTAAAACAAAACTATCCGATGTATCAGGTAGTTTCAACCAACGGCGAAGACAAATCAATTGTTTTAAATAAAACTTACAAACCATTTAACCCAATTGCTTTTCTCATTCTTTTGTTGTTTGGAGTGGTGCCAGGATTAATTTATGCTTTGGTTACTTTGTCAGGTAATAAAATTATTTCTTTGACTGTTTATTTCAATGATAATGGTAGCGTTAAAGATATTAATAGAAGTAATTTTAAATTTCTTCAAGATAAATACAATCAATCTCAAAATTTTTGATAAAAAAATATGTCAATTATCATTTCGCAATCGGGTAAAGACGCTAAAAAAATTGATCAGTCAGACTTTGAAAAAGAAGATTATCTGCAAAACTATATCCATAAAAATCCGGAGTCAATCCCGGTCTATGAAATTGCTCAAGACAAGCGGTTATTTGTTATCACTCGCGAGTTTCCAACTGAGTCTGGCCCAATTGACGCTTTAGCGGTTGATCAGGATGGGGATATTTATGTGGTTGAAGGAAAGTTGTCTTTGTTGGTAAAAAAATAGTTTAAAAATTTAGTTTAAATAGTGAAGACTCTAACTCCTGGTGGGGTAGTTAGAGCCTTATTTCGTGCAGATTGCCTGCAAGTTGTTTGACCAGCTTAACGTCGAGTTGATGTCCGGCGCAGTGAGAGATCACTTCGCCGGCGATCAGATGCTCGCCGCAGAGCAAGCTGAGCGTACCCAGCAGGTCGATAAATCGGTGATCCAGAACTTTTGTCAGGATGGTTTCCCGGTTGAAGTCCTGGGGCCAGTTGATGTGGTCATGGTGTTTCCAAACCAGAGGGGGAGCCAGACGCGAAAGCCAATACAGATTCTTCGGCCAACCCAGGGTGTGGGCGGAAAATCCAGCTTCCAGATCTGATAGGGAGATGGTGTAGTCTTTTTCGGCTTTGCCTAAACCGGCGTAGTCGATTGAGACAGTTACTCGCAGAGTCGGTGTGCCTGCCAAGAAGGGTCGGAATTCTACGAACCGGTCTTTTTGTTCATCTTCCAATTTGACTACTCGATCGGTGGTTCGCCACTTGACTTCAAGTGGAGTGGCGACGCAGTGGGGTTTGATAGCATCCCAAAGTTCGCTGACTCGGCCGAAGTAGGGGGTAAAGCCATTGGCCTTGACGATCAGTCTGGTTAGTCCGGTCCAGACCATCGGTCCGATGTGTTCGAAGATTTCCAGTCTTGATCCATTCTGGTTTAGACTGATTCTTCTGGTTTTACCCGAAACCAGTTCGGGCGTGATTTGGATGCTTCGGCTGTTGCCATTGTTTTCCCACAGCCAGCCCTGGCAACTGGTCGGACAAAAAGTGATTGCCGATTTTCTACCCAGAAGGTTCGGTCCGTTGATTGTGACTGGTTCGGTGAGTTGCAACAGTTTCAAGGTGTTTCACCTCCTTTCTTGATTTGGGTTGTTGAATGAGCCTAGATGTATTGTGAGGTTATATTATTTTAGCCATTTTGTCAATATCAACAGACAAGTATATTTAGTTAAAATAGGTTTTGCTTGACAAATAAGTAAAAATATGGTAGGGTTCGAATACCAATAAATGATGCTAAAAACATCGTTTTGTCCTTTGATTCATCCAATAGAGTCAAAAACCCAGATTAGCTGTATAAGGAGGATTCGTCCAATGTCGATTCAGATCGTCGAAGCAGTTAAACTCCAGCAGCTGCTGGACAAGCGCACGTCTTTTGATGACACAATCGAAGTAGTCACGAGACTGGATTCGATTAAAGACATCAAGAAGGTGCTCTTCAACCGCGAGCCTTATCTGTTGATCGACCGGGCAGTGGTTTTCCACCAGGACGTCGATGGTCAGACCAAGAATCGCATCATCGGTCAGTTGACCATCACCGACCAGCATTGCGCTGGTCACTATCCCGGTTATCCGATGCTGCCTTTCGCCATCATGGGTGAAATCATCGGTCAGGTCGGTGCTATCCTGTTGACCACTTCCTATTGGACAGAAATCGGCGATGCCGTGCCCTTGGTCGTCGAAGTTACCAATTTGCGAAGTGGTAACAGCGGTCCGATCTTTCCAGGCGATGTCTTGACGGTAGTGGCCGAAGTAATCCTGATGCGTGGCGGCTTTTCGATTCTCACTGCCACCATGATTGTCCGTGATGAAACAGTTATTACGCTCGACAAAGTCAGTTTCTTGGCGGTTAGACTGCCGCTCAAGCGATTGGAAAACGGCGACGTCGAACATGAACAGCAACCCCAACCAGTGCCAGCGGAGGTATAGAAACCATGGAAATTATCACCCCAAAAACGTTTCTGAGCACTTTGGAGCATCAGAGAGTCAGAGAGATCATCTCTGGCTTCGAACGCTGGAATCAGGTTGCTCTGCCGTTGATGGGTGCTATGTCTCAGCCGTACATCTCGATTCAGCAGGCGCTGGTCGAGGCCATGTGTGGCCGAGTCGGATCAACCGTTTTAGATTATGGTTGTGGCACTGGTGCAATTGCTGCCATGTTGGTTCGAAGCAATCAGCGTCCTAGCCGAATCGTGGCAGTTGAACCTGATCGGGCAACGTTGAAACAAGTCCCGTCAACTCTCAGCCGGGCTGGGTTTCATGGCCGAGTCGTGCTGGTCAACTCCAGTTCGATGGTCCCACTGCCTTTCAGGGACGGCGAAATTGATGCGATTGTCTCTGGCCTGGGTGCGATCATCTACGCAGGCTTTCACCTAAACAACTCTCACTGCGCCGAAGGCAAGGCGGCCCTGATCGAATGTCTCAAAGACTGTCATCGGGCGCTCAAACCCGACGGCTATCTGGGTTTTTCCAGCCTAGTGCCTGATCCCGATTTCCGGGCCATTAAGCGCCAAAGCATTCTTTCTCTGCTGAAAGGTCTTCGTCTCAAAGCACTTTGGCTGGCGTTGAAAAACGTCGGTAAAATCGAGCAAGCCTCTCAGTTTATGAAGGAGTTCGCTCAAGTCGGCTGGGCTCACTATCTGACCGTCAGTCAGTGGCGTGAAGCCCTGCAGTTGGCCGGATTTCGACTTGTTGATGTTCGTTGCGGATCTTATGCCGGACAAGGGCTCGTATTCGTTGCCCAAAAGTCGGCTTGACTTCCATTAGCTCCCGAAAAATGCTATAATCAAGGCAAATTTCGGGAGCTAATTTCTTTTTAATCAAATGGATTTTAGAAATATTTTATTAATTGTCGCTTTTCTTCTAGATTTTGTTTTAGCAATTTTCGTCTATTTTAATAATCGAAAAAGAGAGCTAAATATCGTTTATGCCTTGATGGCTGTTTGGGCTGGTTTGTGGAGTTTAGGCATTGCTATCTTTAGGGCTTCTAATAACTATTTTATTCAATTATTTTGGAATCAGGAGTTTATTTTTACCGCGGCGCTGATTGCCAGCGGTTTTTTGCATTTTTCTTTTATTTTTTCTGAGCGTGACATCAAGCTTAAAAATTGGCAACGATTTTTAATTTATATTCCTAATGTTTTAATCCTTTGGGCGGTTATTACTCCCGGAGTAATGATTCAAGATATTAAAATCAGATCTTGGGGCAATGAAAGCATTTTAGGCTGGGCCTATATTTATTATGGCATTTATTTTTGTATTATTTGGTCATGGGGTGCAATCAACTTAATTAAAAAGTTGTTTAGGTCGGCGGGTATTTTCAGAAATCAGCTTAAGTATATTTTAGCTGGTATTAGTATTTCAATATTTTTTGGGGCAACTTTTAATTTAATTTTTATTCTATTTGGCAACTATCAATGGATTTGGCTCGGGCCTTACGCTTCATTTATTTTTCTTCTGACTACCACCTATGCCATTGTTCGTTATCGTTTGATGGATATTAGATTGGTGGCCAAAAAATCATTTATTTATTTTGGAGTGGCTGGTTTCAGTTATGCTATATTTTATTTGTTGATTTGGCTTTATGATTCATTTTTTGGCGGGGTTTATACGGTTAATGCTTATTTGGCCGGGGTGATAATCGCACCGCTGTTTGTTTTGGCTTTTTATGCTTTTAATAAGTTGTTGGTTAGAGTCGCTAACAAATATTTTTTTGTTAGTTTGTATAGTTATCAAGAAACAATTAATAAGTTGACCCGAGAATTAAATTATCTTACCGATTTGAATCAGATTATTGATTCAATAGTCAATACCATCAAACAAACCATGCAGTTAGATCGAGCAGGGGTGCTATTGGTGAACCAGGATAAAAAACCGGTCCATTATGAAATTGCCAAGGTGATTGGTTTTAATGAAAAAAATGGTATTAGTTTAGTTGAAGATAATTTTTTAACTCGATATTTGCAAAAAACTCAAGCACCATTGGTTCGAGAGGAGTTGCTTTTGCTTGGTCAGAATTCTAATACTAAAAGCGACCAGGCTAATTTTAACCGCTTGCATGGGTTAATGGCTCACATTGAAGCATCACTTTGTTTGCCGTTGATGAGTAATAATAAACTAATTGGTATTATTGTTTTGGGATCAAAAATTTCTGGTGATGCTTACACTAAAGAAGATTTGGAATTGTTGGGTAATTTTTCTTTCCAGGCCGGCATTGCGATTGATAATGCTAAGCTCTATAAAGAAGTTGATGAT
>JAFGGX010000013.1 GCA_016930315.1 Candidatus Buchananbacteria bacterium | reverse complement strand
TTTATTTTAGTTTGCCAAAGCTGTAAATATTTTTTTCTTCGGTCAGTTTTATGAAATTTCAACGTTCTTTCGTCAATTACCACATTGCCATCGGAATGATTAATCAGTGGGCCGAAATAATTAGTAACTTTTTTTAGTTGGATTTTTTTAGCCAACCGACTAAACCAATTGCCAAATTGCCCAGCTAAACTTTTTTCTAAATAATTTTTTAAATTCAAAGATAACTTTGTATCAGCAACAATACGCCGATTGCTTAAAATATTTGAATAAAAATTAGGTAAAAAATCACGCTGCCAACTGTTGGCTAAAAAAAATGTTTGATAATCATTTTCAGCCTGATAAATCGGCGCCAAAGTAGCTAACCAATAAACCAAATAAATATCATCGGGCTTTAAGGCTACCGGTGCTAAGTTTTGATTTTGATTGGCTAAATAAAAACTCAAACAAACTCGATTAGCATCATATTTGCCATGACGTCGAAGTCTAAACAAACTTAAAACTAAAGTCACCAATAATCGCACCAACCAAAGTCGGCCGGTTTTAGCGATAATAAAAAAATCAATATCACTATTTTCTCGACAATTGTTATAACCAACATTGTTGCAAACCGCAATCATCTTAACAAATGGAATATAACGCAATAGACGGCCAGCCTTTAGAGCAATTTTGAATTTCGGTTCAGTGATTCGGTAACGTCTGAGTCTAGTATTAATATGCCGGCTCGACCCAGCTAAAAAATAAAAGCCCTCTTGCTGCTCAATCAAGTTGTGATCTTCAAGGTCGGCTAAGGCTGCTGTCAGTTCAGACAAAGCAACATTATGCCAATCACCAGCATAAAGCCATTTATAAATTTCAATTAAGGTCAACGGGTATTCAAAAATATCAAAATAACTAATCGTGTTTATAATTCCTCGTTGCAAGCCGGATACTGCCATAGTATTTATTCCACTTTAGGTCGGTCGATTTCCAAAATCTCAATTTTTGATTGTTCACCGGTAATTCTCACCACGTCTTTATCTATTTTTTTGAATTCTTTATACGACGAGTTGTAAGAATTAACGGTCGTAGATAAGCTGCTGCCTAACTTCTCCATCTTGTCATCGTAAGAAATAATGTGCCTTTGCAGCCTTTCAACATTTTTAATAATTTCTTTGGCCTGGCCTTCAATTTTTAAAGCCCTCAAACCCTGCAACACTGTTTGCAAATAAGCGGCAAAGGTAGTCGGCGAAACGATAATAACTCGCTTTTCTTTAAAAGCATAATCAATTAGTCCGCCAGTATCAACTTTGACTGCTCCGACTTCATTAACCAATAAATCATAATAAATTGCTTCAGCCGGAATAAACATAAAGGCAAAGTCCAAAGTCCCTTCGCTTGGCTTAATATATTTAGAAGTTTCGTCGATGCGTTTTTTTAAATCATTTTTAAATTCTTTTTCTAAGATTTTTTTCCGGTCTTCATTATCTTCATTCAAAATTCGATTATAATTTTCCAAAGAAAATTTAGCGTCAACCGGAATAATCCCATCTTTAGTAATCACGGCCGCATCCACAACATCTCCATCATCAAACCGATGTTGCATTTCAAAAGCATTCGGCGGCAAGATATTTTCTAAAACCATCTGCAAACCGGCCTCTCCTAGATTACCCCTGGTCTTTTGGCTGGTTAAAACCTTTTTTAAATCCATCAACTGCTCAGAAAAATTCATCACTTGCTGATTAGTTTTTTCTAAAGAAGTTAATTTTTCGGTAATTTCGGTAATAATTTTACTACTCTGATTAGAGACTCCTTGTATTAATTGAGTGCTGTGAGCCGACTGTTGAGATAATTGTTGCTGTTGAATCGCCGATTGTTGCTGTTGAGACTTATGAAAATCAGTTAGCTTGGCATCAAGGGTTTTAGTTATTTCGTTGATTTGATTTTGCAGCATCAACAAGCTAGAATCGTTTTTGGCACCTTTGGATAATTGATCAATCTTGCGATAGAATAAAAAAGCAATTACTGCCAAACCAACCACCAAAAAGGTAATAATAAAAATTGTATTTGAGTCCATAGTTAAAATCAATTTACCATAAATTTGACATTTGAGCAATTGACACAAAATCAAATTTCTGGTATTTATTATATATTGGACCAATGAACAAAGAACAAATAAAAACTTTGCTGATTAAAATTCTGGCTAAATCGATTCGCGGGTTAATTAAGCTTAAAAATCAGTTACCCGCGCTTTTTAGATTCTTAAAAAAGCCCGCCAAATCAACCCGGCGGCTCTTTTTATTTGTCGTGGTTTTACCGATTTATAAAAGCTACAGTTTATTAAAAAAAATCGCCACTAAATTTTATGCCCCTCAACACAGCCGGCATCTATTAGTTCACCTTTCCGGACGCCGTTATATCATTCATATTTTAATTGCGGTAGTAACTTTATCGGTCATTGCCATTAATATGAATGCCTACGAAGTTAGAGGCGAAAGCTTTGGACAAGCTAACTTGATTGCCAGTTTAAGCGACAAGCAAGACTTAGGCCAAGTAGAAGAAGAAGGTCCAATTACTGACAGCCGATCGATTTCCCGCTACATGGGTCAAACTGGTGTGGCAGTTAAGCCTCAAACTGATACTTCTAGCCTTGAACCATCGACTTCGGCCGGAACCGGAGCACTAATAGGTCGGATCATTTCACCAGCTGAAGAACAAATTCGTCAACGAGACGAGATTATTGTTTATACCGTCCAAGGTGGCGACACTATTTCCGGCGTAGCTGAAAAATTTGGCATTAGCGTTAACACCATTTTATGGGAAAACAATTTAACCGCTTACAGCGTGATTCGACCCGGCGATAAACTAACTATCCTGCCAGCTACTGGTGTTAGATATAAAGTGGCCAGAGGTGATACATTGGCTAGCATCGCTAAAAAATATAGCGGCGATGTCCAAAAAATTATTGATGCAAACGTATTGGCTTCGGCTGACGATATTAGAATTGGCGAAACTCTTTTTATTCCTGATGGTAAAAAACCAGTTACCCAGCCAGTCTATACTGTCCGGACAGTCGCCTCGACTCCAGCTCCAACTAAACCATCATCGCCAGTGATTTCAACCGGCAGCATGACCTGGCCAGGTGCCTGTAAACGGATTACTCAGTATTATAGTTGGCGTCATACTGGTTTAGATATTGCCTGTCCGATTAATTCATCAATCTTTGCGGCCGACGGTGGTAAAGTTATTCGAGCATCTTGGGGCGGTTGGAATGGTGGCTATGGCAATGTTTTAATTATTGATCATGGCAATGGAAAACAAACACTCTACGGGCATTTAAACAAATTCTATGTTGACTTGGGCGATACGGTTGAAAAAGGCCAACTAATTGCAGCTGAAGGCTCCACTGGTCGTTCAACCGGACCGCATCTTCACTTTGAAGTGCGGGTTGGCGGCGTGCGGGTCAATCCTCTTTCTTATATTCAATAACTGCGGAACTCAAATTCATCATCAATCCACAAACCAGGCCAATTTTTTGCCTCGGACATATAACCATGTTTAACTGGATTCCGACAGATATAATTGTAATGGTTTATAAAATCCTTTTCGGAATTAATAATGTGGTAATGAAAACTGCGTTGCCAGATTTTTATTGAAATTGTTTTTCTTTTTGAATATGACGGCAAGGCGTGGAAGCCTTGCCTATAATTATAAAAATCAACCACCATTCCATTTTCAGGCGAGGCTTCCACGCCTCGCCTGTTTAAAAAAATATGTTCTGAAATTTTCGTTGTGGTATAACTTTTCAAATTATGGATAATCTGTGAAATATTTTTCTTTTCCGGTTTTAATAACAAATGGAAATGATCTGGCAATAATACTCCGGCGACCAATTTAAAATCCTGGCGCTGTTTTAAAAAATTTAAACTCTCACCAAAAATTTTAACTAAATTTTCGTCGGTAAAAATTGGCTGATAAAATTGAGTTTTAACTGTGACAAAATAAAAACAACCTGTCAAATAAATTCGTGGCGATTTATTTTTAAACATAATAACTACTCAACCTTCGGTCGATACTGCAAAGCCTCGGCCACATGTTCAAAACTAATTTCTTTTCGCCCGGCCAGATCGGCAATGGTTCTGGCAATTTTTAAAATCCGAAAATAACTGCGAGCCGAGATATTAAATTGACTGACTGCTTGCCGCAACAGCTCGGTAGTTTTTTGATCCACCTCACAAAACTCTTTGGTTAACCGCGAAGACATTTCCGTATTGGTAAAAAATCCTAAATGACTAAAACGATTTTGCTGAATGTCTCGGGCTTTTTGGACTCGACTGCGAATCTGATCGGAATTTTCAACCCCGATTTGCTGATCAATTAATTTATCGAATTTTATTTTTGGCACTTCAATATGTAAATCAATTCGATCAATCAACGGCCCGGAAATCTTTTTTTGGTATTTAATAATTTGACCCGGCAAACAAGTGCACCGCCGATCAGGGTCAGTCAGATACCCGCACAAGCAAGGATTCATCGCCGCCACTAAAATAAACTTAGCCGGAAAAACCATCGTGCCAGAAGCCCGCGAAACCGAAATAATTCCGTCCTCTAATGGTTGGCGTAAATTTTCCAACACGGCCCGCGGAAATTCCGGAAACTCATCTAAAAATAAAACACCGCGGTGGGCCAAAGAAATTTCGCCCGGTTTTGGCCAACTACCACCGCCCACAAGTGAAACTCCCGAGGCGGTGTGGTGAGGAGCGCGAAATGGCCTCTGAGCAATTAATGGTTTTTTATTTGGCAACAAACCAGCCACACTGTAAATCCTGGTTACTTCTAACGATTCGGCTTGAGTCATTTTAGGTAAAATAGTAATCATAGTTTTGGCTAATAAAGTTTTACCAGCCCCTGGTGGCCCGGACAACAACACATTATGTGCACCAGCCGCGGCAATTTCCAACGCTCGTTTAACATGTTCTTGGCCTTTAATAAAAGCCATATCTAACCCGGCATCAAAACCATCAACTAAAACTTTATTGGATTTATGGTGGGGCGAAATAATTTGACTACCCAACAAATGATCAATTAAATTTTTTAAATTTTTAAAAGCAAAAACATTTAATCCATCAACTAAACTGGCTTCGTCGGCGTTTTCGGCTGGCAAAAAAATATTTTTAATGCCTTTAGCTTTGGCAAACAAGCAAATCGACAACACACCGCTGACTGGTCTTAAGTCTCCGTTTAATGCCAGTTCGCCAATAAAAATTTTATCACGACAATTAATTTGAATGATTTGATTAGAAGTTAACAAAATGCTAATAGCAATTGGTAAGTCGTAAGCCGGGCCAACTTTTTTTAAATCAGCTGGCGCTAAATTAATAGTGACTTTCCGTCGAGGGATTTCGAACTCAGAATTTTTTAAGGCTGACCGCACTCGTTCACGCGATTCATCGACTGCTTTGTCGGGCAAGCCAACAATAAAAATTCCCGGTAAAGCCGCCGTGGTATCGGCTTCAACTTCGACTAGCTGACAATCAAGGCCGATGGTAGCGGCCGAAAAAACTTTTGAAGACATAGAATTAATTTTTAATTTTAAAATTTTGAATTTTTAGTAAATTTTAAAAATTAAATATTTGAATATTTGTTCGAAATTAAAACTTAAAATTTAAAATTAACTAAAAAACGCCCCATTCAAGGCGCTACATTGATTTTTTAATTCTAAATAAATCTTAATCTAAATTTTGTTTTTTGTCCACTCGATCTAAAAATAATAAATCCACTACAAAAATAACCACTCCCACGGTAATTAAACAATCGGCCAAATTAAAAATGGTAAAAAAAGAAACATTAATATAATCAATCACAAAACCAAACCGCAAACGATCAATCAAATTTGAAACCGCACCGAGAATAATTAAATAACTAGCCAGGCTCAAATGATATTTTTTTTCCTGCCAAAATTTATACGCCAGATACAGAATAATTAAAATAATTAAAAAACTTAAAAAAAGAATAAATAATTTATTCAACGACCAGCCAAAAGCAATGCCTTGATTGCCGGCCAAATCAAACTGCAAAAAAGGATTAAAGAAATCCCAATGGTAGTTGGGACTCTTTAAAAAAAATAATTTAATTAAGCGATCAAGCAAATAAACTATAAAACCAATACTAAGCCAGAAGTAAAAACTTCTTTTCATTATTGCTCGCCCTTTAAGGCTTTTTTGCAAGCAACACAAGAACTAGAAACCGGCCGAGCTAGCAAACGTTGTTCTTCGATTGGCTGACCACAATGTTTGCAAATACCATAACTGCCAGACTCAACATTAGCCAAAGCTTTGTTGACATCTTTGAGTTGTTTTTCTAAAGCGTGTTCAATTGAAAGGTTGTCGGTGTAGTCGGCTACCTCAGCAGCATTTTCGTCTTCACTGTCGCCATACTTTGGAAATTCTGATTTGTAATTATCAGCCACCGTTTCATCTTTAATAGTAAAACGATTTAATTCGTCTTCAAGTCGAGCTTTTTCAGCTAACAAATTTTCTTTAATTTGAGTTAGAATCTTACTATCCATAAAATTAACAAGAATAATTAAGTAATCTAATTATGGACGGCTAAAGAGTTTTTGTCAATATATTAAAAAAGATGGGATTAACCATCATGTTTTTTAAGAAATGAAATAGGGGCCGAACTGATAGCCCTGAAATAATTGATTCTTGGCTAGTGCGACCCCTTTGGGTCTGTATTGTGATAATGGTCTAGGCCACTCGGTGAGCAATTCACCAAAACTTTGATGAACTCTTCACCGAGTGACTAATTCGACACTCTACAATACAGGCTTTTTCTATTCGCTTCCGCTAACTGAAGCACTCCTCTACCAAATCTTTGGTCGGAACACTCTTTGTGGGCCCTAAACCATTTTTTTGTTTTTATTTTTGCAGGATATAGTTAGCTTTATACCCCGTTGTAGATTAAGAATAGTAGAGAAGAAAAAAATTCCTCCAACTTATTTGTTTGGGAGAACTTTTCTTGAATTTTGAAGAACAAACATTGATAACTTACATATTCAATATAGCATATAAACACTGACGTGTCAATTGGTAGTGTCAAATTGAATTCAATTTACTTTATTTTAGCCAAAAAATATTCTTTACAAAAAATTATTTTTATTACCTAGTATAAAAAAATTGTTAACACTTTATCCACAGCTGGATTAATTAAACAAACAACCGGTCATTTTACCTAACCCGTTGAAGCCAAAAATATTAAATTGCCAAGGCAAATAGTCCAAAACCCCCAACTGATTATTAATAACCAAAAATTGACTTTGATTGCTCAAGCCACACGGCCTTAAAAAATCATCAATTGCGAAATGACGATCAGTCAAAAGATTGCTTAAGCCATCAAAAGAACTGGCCAAATAAAAATTGGTTTGGGTCTGATAATAGACTAAATAAAAATTAAGATTGGAATCGCTAATTTGATAAAAAGTTCTGCCATTAACTTCTTTTACCTGCCAGGCATAATTGTCCGGATTAGCCACCAACTCTCGAACGGTTGTTTGGTCTGGTAAAATCCGTTTAATTTCAGTCGGTGATTTTTGGGCTAAAAATAGACTGACTAATTTTTTAAACTGATCAATCTCTAAATTCTTAACGGGACTAATCACCGCAAAATCAAAACCAAAAAAGTTATCTTGTTTATTAAATAAAATTAAATCAATTGGCTGATTAAATATTGATTGGATATCCGACCAAACAAAATGATAAACGTTATTTAAACTCCGATCGAAATTTTGAGTAAAATCATCCAACCGCGACGACAGTTTAAGTAAGTCTGGCCAAACTTGGCTTAGATTAATTTGATTGGCAAAAAACAAAAATTGCTCGGGCAAAAAATCTTGCTCAATGGTTTGCTTAATTAGCTTTTGACCAGTAGCCAAATCAGTAAAAGTAATTTGCCAACGATCATTTTTCAATTTAAGTTTAAAAAATAAATCCCCGACTAAAATCTGACTGAAAAAATTAGTGGTCGAATCATCACCTTGGTATTGATTTAAAAAGTGATGAGAGAAATACAAATGGATACCCGAACCAGAAAAGTACTGAACAAAATTTTTACTCAGCAAAGAATTGCCAGCCTGGCCAATTATATTTTCAATTAATGCCAAACTTTCGGAGTTGCTGGCAACCAGAATGGTTTGATTATTTAACAGCAGATGAGTTGGCCAATTTAACAAAGCGGCTTTTGTTGTTTGATCTTTTGTTTTAACAATCACTACCGCTTGCCAATCAGGCTGGTCATCAACTGGCAAACCGATAATTGACAGCTGACTACTATTCGAAAGAATATTGCCAAAAAAATCTAATTGATTATTGAATAAATCATTAATCGCTTGATCCCAATTACTTTTTGGCAAATGACTAAAATCTTTTTGGTTATCCGAAAAAAGTTGGTGTTTAAAACTAACATAAAATAAACTATCCTGTGGCGCATATTTTAACAGTGAATCAACATTATTATTCCGCCAAAAAATTAAGAAAAATATTCCAATCAACAAAAAGACCCCTCCGGCCAAAAGCCAATAATTTTTCACCGCCAGATGCGGAAATTTTTTGACTTGGCGGAAGGGGTCTTCCATAAAAAGATTTTAATTTCTTGGATGTTTTTTGAAGAATGATTTTTTGTCTCTTGGTCCACCGTGCGGTTGATAATTTTCTGGGCCGGCGTTTTCTGGTCGAGGTAATAATGCTTTCATTGATAAAGAAACTTTACCACCATCAATCCCAATTACTTTTACTTTCACCTTATCACCCAAATGCAAAGCGTCATTGATGTCGTTGACTCGCTGATGAGAAATTTCGGAGATATGTACCATGCCATCTTTGTTAGGCAACAATTCAACAATCGCTCCAAAGTCCAACAACCGACTGATGGTCCCCTCATAAATTTCACCAACTTGTAATTCTTTAACGATACTTTTAACCCAATCACTGGCTTCTTTCCCTTTGGCCTGATCAACTGAGGTAATCATTACTGTCCCGTCTTGTTCAATATCAATTTGAACCCCGGTTTTATCGATAATTTCATTAATGATTTTTCCACCCGGCCCAATTACATCTCTGATTTTATCTGGATTAATTTTGATAATTTCAATTCTTGGAGCAAAGCTCGATAAATCAGCCCGAGGTTGAGCAATCGCTTGAGCCATCACCGTTAAAATTTCCATTCTAGCGGCTAAAGCTTGATGAAGAGTTTTTTCAACAATTTCTAAAGTTAAGCCATCGGTTTTAGTATCCAACTGAATGGCTGTAATGCCATCAACGGTACCGGCCACTTTAAAATCCATGCCGCCAGGACCATCTTCTAAATCTTGTAAATCAGTTAAAATTTTATACTTACCCGTCTTGTCAGAAGCCAAACCCATGGCAATACCGGCTACTGGTTTTTTGATTGGCACGCCCGCATCCATCAAAGCCAAAGTTGAACCGCAGGTGGCTCCCATTGAAGATGAGCCATTTGAACCCAAAACTTCGGAAACGACCCTAATAGTATAAGGGAATTCTTCTTTGGTTGGTAATACCGGCATTAAGGCTTTTTCGGCTAACGCGCCATGGCCAATTTCCCGCCGGCCTGGCGAACCGATCCGACCGGTTTCGCCAACTGAGTAAGGCGGAAAGTTGTAGTGATGCATGTAACGTTTTTTGGTCGACACTTCCAAGCCTTCTAATTGCTGTTCATCCCCCGGTGAACCTAGAGTAACAATTGACAACACTTGAGTTTCACCACGATTAAACAAACCGGAACCATGAGTTCTGGGTAAAATCCCCACTGCCGTATCGAGTGGTCTAATTTCGGTTAAGGCTCGGCCATCAACTCGCTTGTCTTGTTCAATAATTGCTCGAGTAATTTCTTGTTCAATAAATTCATCAACCAATGGCAAAGCTTTTTTCCGACGATCTTTACCAATGTTTTGACTTTCTAAATATTCCAATAACTGATCTTTTATTTTGATAGTAGCGTTTTTACGTTCAGCTTTTTTAACCAAATTCTGATCAAACAAAATGCTAGTTACATTTTGCTCAATCCAATTTACCGCCAGTTCAATCATTTGTTTGTGAGCTTCTGGAGTTTCTTCTTCGTCGGTTTCAACCAATTCATCAATGACCACTTTTTCTTGACCAATTTCTTTAACTACTCCGTTGATAAAATCAACTAATTGAGTAATGTATTTGGTTGAAAATTCAATTGCTTTAAAAACATCATCTTCTTTAACTTCTAAACTGCCAGACTCAATCATTAAAACTTTGCCATCTTTACCGGCGACAATTAAATCCAAGTCACTTTTTTCTCTCACTTCAAAGCTTGGATTGATGATAAATTCACCATCAGCTCGACCGACTCTTAAACCGGCCAACGGACCAGCCCAAGGAATGTTAGAAATAGCCAAAGCAATCGAGGCGGCCACTAAAGCAACTACATCCGAGTCATTTTCTTGATCAAAAGACAAAACCGTTAAAACGACTTGGACTTCATTTTTAATTTTCTTAGAAAAAAGTGGCCGAATCGCTCGATCAATTAACCGAGAGGTTAAAACCGATTCATCACTTGGTCGGCCTTCACGCTTAATCCAGCGACTACCCTTAATTTTACCGGCCGCGTAAAGCCGCTCTTCGTATTCAACTGAAAGCGGAAAATAATCTACTCCCTCACGGATGCCGCCCATAGTAGCGGTAGCTAAAACAACTGTGTCGCCATAGCGCACAGTACAAGAACCACCGGCCTGTTTAGCTAAACTGCCGTTTTCGACAATTAATTTTTTGCCAGCCAATTCTACCTCAAACTTATTTGTTTGCATAAAAATCCTCAATCGACTGATTGGCTTGCTTGGTTTGACGTTACTAGTATTCAGCTGCTGGCATTAATTGGCCGTCAACTGGCTACTAACAACGTAGATTTTGAAGCAATCAGTCTTTATTTATTATTTTTTTAATTAATGAATTAACGCTGGGTTAATTTTTTAATGTCGTTTAGATCAGGCAATAACTTAATTTTTTTCTGATTACTGGCAATCAAATACTTTTTTAAATCTTTGCCCAAATCGGTAAACGAATCGCAAGCTTCAATTAAACGCGAAGAGGTAGTTTTGCCAAAGGCGGCCACTTCCACCCGACAGCCCTTATTTTCTTGCAAGTAGATAACCAACGGCACATAATCACCATCACCGGAAACTAAAATAACAGCATCAAGCCGATCGGCTAATTTAATGGCGTCAATGGCAATGCCCACATCCCAGTCGGCTTTTTTACTGCCACCCGCAAAAATCTGCAAGTCTTTAGCCTTAACCTCAAAGCCTTGACTATCTAATGCGCCAAAAAAAGCGCGCTCTTCTTCTGACTCTGATTTAATCACATAGGCAATCGCTCTGACCAATCGGCGACCTTCAACGGTAGTTTTTAAAACCTCTTTAAAATTAACCCGAGCCGAATATAAATTTTTGGCCGAATGGTACATATTGGCAACATCAACAAAAACGCCGACTCGTTGCTCTCTGTGTTTAATCATATTTTTGTTTTAGAAAATAAAATCTAATTTATTCTTCTTTTGACTCTTCTGTCTCTTCGGTTGCTTCTTCATTAGATTCTTCTTCAACTAGCCTTTTTTTAACTTCTTCGGCAATAAAATTAACTTTGATTTTTAATTCTTTAACTAATTTATCAAAACCGTCTTGGTCTTCACGTCTTAAATAAGTCAAAAGTCGCCGTCTTTCAGCCACTTTTTTTAATAAACCACGGCGAGAAGAAAAATCTTTCTTGTGGGTTTTAAGATGTTTAGTTAATTCTTTGATCTCTTCGGTCAAAATGGCAATTTGGACCTGAGCAGATCCGGTGTCATTAGCGTGAGTTTTAAACTTGCTAATGAGCTTCTCTTTCTTTTTCTTATCTAACATTTCGCTTGGCTCCTACCTAAACGTTGTTCCAAGCTTTGTCTAAAATTAAGGGCAAAGCCGAGAAGACGTCTATTAATATTAAGTAACCTCACCATACCATATTCATTATTTTATGTCAATAAAGCCTTTTGTTTATTAATTAAATTGACAAAATGCCTCAAAGGGTATAAGAAATAATTAGAGGCTTAAGAAAAGCTCAAACAACGATCTACAAATGGAGGTCCCTGACAATGGCAGGAAATACCGCGACCGACACGACTGAACTGAAGGTGGGTGAAACTTTCGAGGTAACCAAAGAAATCATGGATACCCTTCAGCTTTCACGAGAATTCGAAGAAAAAGACGAAACGCCATACCTCATCAAAGTGGTTGAGCAAGGATTGAGGTTTCGACCGGCCACCGATGGTGACAACCGGCTTCATCTTTTCATCATCTTCGTACCGACTGATATCCAGGTCGGTGACTGGCTGCAACTCCAATGGGTTGATCCAACCTGTGCCTGTGCAACCAAGGAAATACCTCGGATGTAGAATCATGCAATCACCGCTCTCTGTTATCAACGGCAGTCTCGCTAATCCCGAGACTGCCGCTTCTTTATATATTGAATAAAACAAAAGGCCAACCCCAAAAGGTTAGCCAAGGCTTGATTTTGAGAGAGTCAACCGTGATCGACTATTCAAACAAGCCAGGAATCACGACGCAGGCCAACAATATCACTATTGTGACCAACATCACGAGGGATAAAAAGGAACAACGGAAATTCATGGTTTACCTCCCAAGAGGGATTTAAACGAACCCAAAGTAATGAAGTGCCATCCAAAGAGCAGCTCCAAGCAGGCAGACAATAACCCCGCCAATCAAAACACGGGAAAATCGATCACACCTATGATCAAACGAACCGGGCACCGAACCCGTCGATTCAATTGCTTTCTGAACATCTTCAGTTATATACAAGTGAGTCACTCCTAATGAACATAAATATTATGGAATGGATAAGACCAAACCAATAAATATTATACTCCTTTTTATACTTTTTGTCAATAATAATGATTTCTTCTCTAAAAATTAGTAGCCAAAAATCTTAAAGTGTCGTAAAATAAAGGTGCAATCACTTTATTTCTTTATTCCGAACGTAGTGAAGAATCTATGCCAGAACAAAATCAAATTCAAAAATTAAAACGCCACTTCTTAGAATACTTAGAAGTGGAGAAGGGTCGTAGTATTAAAACCATTGAAAATTATGATTTTTATTTAAGCCGGTTTTTTACTTGGGCTAAGATTACCAAACCCGAACAAATTAATTTGGACAACATCAGAACTTTTAGACTCTGGCTTAATCGCCAATCGGACAAATACGGTAAAACTTTAGAAAAAACTACTCAAAATTACCATCTGATTGCTTTAAGATCT
This sequence comes from Candidatus Buchananbacteria bacterium, assembly GCA_016930315.1. Taxonomy (GTDB): domain Bacteria; phylum Patescibacteriota; class Patescibacteriia; order Buchananbacterales; family UBA6539; genus JAFGGX01. The sequence continues at coordinate 1,440 of JAFGGX010000013.1, read as the reverse complement.
TTTCTAAAATATCTAGCTAAAAATGATGTTAAAACTTTAGCCTCAGAAAAAATTGAATTGGCTAAAATTCCAACCCGCCAAGTTGATTTTTTGGAAGGCAGCGATTTAGAAAGACTGCTAGCTGCTCCCCTAAAAACAAATGAAGCAACTATCATAAAACTACGAGACAAGGCAATTTTAGAATTATTATTTTCAACTGGCTTGCGGGTCTCCGAATTAGCTAATTTAAAAAAAGATAATGTTAATTTAGAAAAAGAAGAATTTACCGTTCGCGGTAAGGGTAGCAAATTAAGAATAGTTTTTTTAGCCAACCAAGCCCGCTACTGTTTAAAACAATATTTACAAACGCGCCGCGATTTGTCCCCTTACCTATTTGTTCGTCACGATCGAGCTAAAGGTAAAGAAGAACCAAAAAATCTAACGCCGAGAAGTATTCAAAGATTGATCCAAAAATACACGAAAGCCGCCGGCATTACCAAAACTGTCACCCCTCATACTTTAAGACACAGCTTTGCCACTGACTTATTGATCAACGGGGCTGACATTAGATCAGTCCAAGCGATGTTAGGCCATGCTTCAATCACCACCACTCAAATTTATACCCACATTACCAATCAACAGCTAAGAGAAGTTTATAAAACCTTTCACAGCCGCGAGAAAAAAAAGAAAAACGGCTGATCACGTCGCTTAGAGACGACTGTGATTGACCAAACTGAAATTTTCTGTTAGAATCGGACTTAGTTTGTCAGCTGTCATTGTCCTTGCCCTTGTAGTTTCCGCCTCCATTAAAATTACGGCGGATCCGCCGAAGCTTAAAAGCGTAGGCGGACAACAAATGAAGATTTTGCCCACTACCATTTGCCCCTAAATTTAGAACTCACGCCCCTGTAGTTCAACGGATAGAACGAGGGCCTTCTAAGCCTTAGATGGAGGTTCGATTCCTCCCGGGGGCACCAACAACAATTTTTATCGATAGACCTGGCGGGCATGGAAAAAAGTTCTAGACCGAGCTGTGCGATATTCAGGTCAAACCAAAAAAGAGCGGGGTTATTCTGCTCTTTTTTGTGTGATAAAATAATTAAGTTAACTATAAAATTCCTGCTAGCAACCTAAAAACAATACCACCTAAACCAATAGCAAAAACAATTTCAAAGATTACAATCCCAGTTGCTTTTTGCCAACCAAACTCTTTGATCAAAACTGCAATGGTGGCAATACAAGGAATAAAAAACATACAAACTAAAGCAAAAATAAACATTTGAAGCGGGGTTAAAACTAAAGCAAAATTAGCAGTGCCCAATAAAGTAGCCAACATTATTAAGGCTAATTCTTTTCTTAAAACCCCAAAAATTAAAACTATACCGGTGATTGCCGGCAAACCTAGCCAACTAACAGTAATTGGACTTAAAAAATTAGCCAACGGTTCTAGCCAGCCGATTA
>JAFGGX010000004.1 GCA_016930315.1 Candidatus Buchananbacteria bacterium | reverse complement strand
ATTATTTGTTAACTTGGAAGTTTAAATGGTTAAACTTTGAAGTATGTGTTTTTAAGTTTATTAATTATTTTTTAAGAGGTTATTATTGATAAAATTCAATGTTGATATTTTTAAGTTAATCTTTCATTTGTGCCGCGGGTGGAAACGAACCCACATATTCGAATGAACTACGGCTCTAAACCGTGCCTGCTCGCCTGCCCACGCCTATGCCGAAGGGGAGACTTGAACTCCCATGAACTTGCGTTCACACGGCTCTGAACCGTGCGTGTCTACCAATTTCACCACTTCGGCGTAGGTATGAGCGGGCAGATCTACCAACTAGCCGACTGCAGTCAAAGGTTGGCTAGATTTTTAGATAGTTTTACCGCGGGATTTGGTTTTGAGGCTTGAGTTTAATTTGGCCGGTAAACGCGGTTGGTTTTGATGTACCAATTCTCCAGATTATTGAAGCGGTCGGCCGGCCCAATAATGCGATTGATGTCAATGCCTTTGATTTTTTTGTCTACGACGTAAGTGTAGGTTGGATTGTAAAGAAATATGGCCGGGATGTTCTGGTTTAGAATGTCTTGGAATTGTTGATATTTATCCTTTTTGATTGATTCATCGGTAGCGGCTCGGGCGTCTTCTAAAAGTTTATCGGCATTACGATTAGAAAAGGCGGCTAGATTCAAACCCGGATCTTGGACTTGCGATGAGTGCCAAAATGGATAGGGGTCAGGGTTAGAACCGACGATAATACCAAACAATAGAGCTTGATAATTTCGCGGCTTGATAATTTCGCGGCTAATTCGACCAGGCTCGACAATTTGTAAATTGACTTTAACGCCGATATTTTCCCAAGCCTGTTTGACTAAGGTGGCGGCAATGGTGTTTTCCGGCTGGTTGACGGTGGTTAAAGTAATTTCTAAAATTTGTTCACCTTTTTTTAAATAAAAATCCTGGGTTTTCTCGGGTGGGTTGGTGTTTTCGGCAGTGGTTGGAGTCGAAGTCGATTCAGTTTTATTTTGGTTTAAGTCTTCGGTGCTCGTGGCGGTGGGGGCCTGTTCTTTTTGTTTTTGATCAGCTAAAAATTGTGAATACTGTTCAGCCGTAATTTTTTCCCACCCAGCTTCGGTTAGTAGGCTGGCGGCTTTGCTGGGATCAAAATTAATTTGAGGTTGGCTGCTTTCGTTGATTTTTGGCAATTTCGGCCCGTCGATAATTGCCCCCTCTAGCTGTAACGCCTCGGTTAAAATTTCTGGTCGGTTAATGACCAGTTGCAAGGCTTGGCGGACTGACTGGTTAGTTAGGAATTCGTTTTGTTTTTGGTTAAAAAATATCGCAGTGTATTGTGGCAGGGCAAATGAATAAAGTTGAAGATTTTTTTGGCCGACTAATTTTTTTTTGTCTTCTTTTGGTAAAAAACTGATCCCGTCAGTGCTGTGATTATTAAGCGCAGCAATGGCGGTTGGGAAATCCGGGTAGAATTTGAAAGTAATTTTTTGTAGATATGGTTTTTGGCCGTAATAATTTTGGTTTGGTTCTAAAGCATATGATTTCACATTACCCAACTTATCTTTAGTTAAAGATTTAAATTGCCAGGCGCCGGAGCCGATTGGTTTTAAATTGTATTCAGTTAAATTGGCATTAATGGCGGGAATTTCTTGCCAAATATGTTCTGGCAGAATGCCAAAAGTCATCACCTCCAAAAAGTCGGGATAGGGGTCAGAGAGTTTAAATTGAATAGTTTTTTGATCAATCTCAGTCACTTCAACGCCTCTTAAACTGACTAATAGCGGACTTTTGAAATCTGGTTCTTGAATACTATGAACGGTAAAAACTACATCGTCAGCGGTCAAGGGTTGGCCATTTTGCCACCGCAAATTATCTTTTAAGGTAAAGGTGTATTCAGTTTGATTATCATTGACTGTCCAACTGTCAGCTAAATCGCCAACCAATTGTAAATTTTGGTCGTAGCGCATTAGGCCGGAAAAAATCAAGTGACTAATGTCCGAATCAACATCGTTGGTTTGGGAAAGAATCGGGTTGATGTACTGGGGTGCGCCAATCAGTCCCTCGGTATATTCACCGCCACCGGTTGGTTTGGGAATAAAGTTTTGTTGGTAAAAAGCAAAACCAATAAAAATCGTCGAAACAATGATCAAAAGGCTAGCGGTTAAAAAAATTCTTTTTTCTTTTTTGGTTAAAACTTTAAGAACGTATTTAAATTGTTTTAACTTTGGGAGCTTAAAACCGTTGAGCGAATGGATTAATTTTTTGTCTAGATTTTTTTTGAGTTGTGAATTTTTTAAGTTCACGATTTTTGTTTTTAATAAACCAACAAACAAGCCGAATTGGCTGGGTTAGTTTTGGTTTGCTTGAGTTAGAAGATGACGTTGGTCAAAGCAATGATTAAAAAGAGAATAGAGACAACGATAGTAATAATAAATAGGATTTTTTCTGGGCCTCTTTTAGTGCGGTAGGCATTACCTTCACCGCCAAAAGCAGCGCCTAATCCAGCGCCCTGGTTTTGGAGTAAAATTGTGGTAATGAGGATAATAGCCAAGATTACCTGAATAATATCTAGTAGCATAATAACGTTTAGAAGTGTAACAGAAAAATAAAAATAAGTCAAATAATAGCGGTTAACGGTTCACATTTAACCATTAATTAGTAGGCCGGGTTTTTTGTCTGGTTTCGGTTTTTTTGGCAATCAAATTTTTTAGGGCAATTGCTTTAGCGCCGCTGACTTTCATTTTAGTCATATTTTTTCTGGCTTTTTTGGTCTTTTTTTCTTCAATTTTATCCAGCCAATCTTGGTCCATATATAAATATAATACTAATAAATGCGAATTGATACGAATAACGCGAATGTTTAAATAAAATATTCAACGATTCTGCCTATTATTGTTTTATATTCGTAGTATTCGATCCATTCGTAATTCGTATTATTTATGGTATAATAATATTATGGAATTGGATAATAATCAACAGCCAGACCAAATTGTCAGGCCGAAAAAGAATGTTTCGTGGTACAAAAAATGGTGGGGAGTTTTAATTTTAATTTTTTTGATGATCTTTTTGATTCTATTGGTCGCGTTTGGTTTTTTTATTTTTTCATTGGTCAAACAGATTTCATCTGGCAGTTCTAACAATATTACTCAAGGTGACATTAATTCGATTATTACTCTTGATGATCCCACTTATGGACCACGCGACGCCAAGGTTATTTTTGTTGAATTTGGTGATTTCCAATGCCCGGCTTGCGCGGAATCTTATCCGGTGGTGAAACAACTGATGAATAATTATGGCGATCGAGTTTTGTTTATTTTTAAGGATTTTCCGTTGATTCAGCTCCATTCCCAAGCGGCGCTAGCGGCTTTGGCCGGCCAGTGTGCCAAAGAGCAGGGGAATTTTTGGCCAATGCATGATAAAATGTATCAAAATAATACCGCCTTATCGGAAACAAATTTGAAAACTTATGCTTTACAACTGGGGTTGAACGGTTTGCAGTTTGGCAGTTGCATGAGTTCGGCTAAATATCTTGATTCAATTCAATCGGATTTTGATCTGGGTATTAAATTGGGGATTGATTTAACGCCAACATTTTTAATTAATCATAATATTATTAGGGGCACCGCGCCTTTGACCGAATTTGAAAAGATTATTGTCGCGGAGTTAAATAAATAAATACTTTTTTATGAAAAAAAAGGTAACTAAAATAATTCTTGGGGTTATGTTTGCATTTTTGTTCACTTTTATTTGGTTGCCGACCACGAAAATCGAAGCGGCGGGTGATATAACGACTCCTAAATTATCAGTGCCAATTGGTGGTTTTTCAAGTTTTTCGCCGGTTTATCAATTAACATGCGATAATGGTAAAGCCTATTGTATTGATTGGATTGGGCAATATATAAGAGTGGTTTTCCAATATGGGGTTGGCCTAGCCGCTGTGTTAGCTGTAGTGATGATTATGGTAGGTGGTTTTATCTGGTTGACGTCTGGAGGCAGTCCAGATAAGGTTGGCAAGGCCAAAGAATATATCACCTCGTCGCTGCTTGGTTTGTTTTTAGCACTTTTTTCTTATTCTTTGTTATATGCTTTAAATCCTAATTTAGTAAACATTCAAGCCATTAAGATTGAAAAGATTGTGGCCGTGAATTTTCTTTGCTGTAAAAATAGTAGCACGGGTGTCATCGCAAAAATTGAGATAGTTAGTGATAAGGCCCAATGTCCGACTGGTTATGAAACCTTGCCTAATATTAGCTGTGGTACGCAAAGAAATCAGGCTTGCCCTTCACCTTCTATCATTGTTCAAAGCAGAAGTAGTGATGACAGATTCGCATATGCACTTTGCGATAATGTTTGTAGTGGTCGGCCTGATGTTAGGGCGGCGGTTAGGTTAACCAGTGGTGATGGTACTTTATCTAGCCAGATTTGTTGTACTTGCAATTCTGATAATAATTCTTGTAAAGTGGAAACCGAGAATGGTTGTAGTAAAGATTCAGACTGTTGTCCAGGTCTCATTTGTAATACGGCTTACCTTAATGAATGTTTACGACCTGGTCAAGCCGGTAGGTCTTGTAATTTTGATACTGAATGTGCTTCTCAAATTTGCAATCATGCTAATCTGAATCACTGTACTCCACTCGGCGGTTCTGTGGACGGTGTGTCATGTGAACGACACATTGAATGTAGTTCAAAATTTTGTAATCCTTATTGTGACCGTTGTACAAAACCGGGCGGTAAAGAAATGTGTATTTATTAGTATGGCGGACTGTTTGTTAGAAGCGACATATTAATAACGAGAGTTTGACATAATTTAAAAACTGGTGTAAAATCTATACTTAGTTTTAGTTATTACACCTGTTTTTTATTTGAGTTTATTCTGCAAGCTAAAGCTTGGACTCCGATAGTTCAAATTAAAGTGTGGCCTCCAGGACTTGCGGCACGATAAATTGTGAACCCCGTTAAGCTTGGAGAACAGACTTTAGTCTGCTGTTAATTTTGGCACGATAAATTGTGAACTCATTAAATTTGGAGAATGTTCAAAAAACTATGAAATATACAAATCGTCCGCCTCATATTTTTCAGGATGAAAGTATATATTTTTTAACGGCTAGAACATTAAATGGTAATAAATATTTTGATTCTGATCAGAAAAAAGAAATGATTTTATCCGTCTTAAAATCTGCTTTGTCAGAATTTGATTTTGGCATTTTTGCTTGGGTGATACTAGATAATCATTATCATCTGCAAGTCAAAGTTAATAGAGGCATTCGGTTATCCGATTTTGTCAAAAAAATTAATGGTGTCAGTGCCAGAAATCTAAATCTTTTAACTAATCAAACCGGCCGGAAAGTTTGGTGGAATTATTGGGATAAATGTTTAGCGACAGAAAAAGATTTTTGGGTTCATTTTAATTATATTCATAATAATCCAATTAAACACGGTTATCTAAGTAATTTGGAGCAGTTGGCGGCCTATAGATTTTCTAGTTTTTCGTATTATTTAAAAAATAAGGGGAAAGAATGGATTGATTCTATTTTTACTGAATATTCGATTATCGATTTTACTTTGAAAGATGATTAAACTGCACGATAAATCGTGGACTCCGTTAAACTTGGAGATCAGACTTTAGTCTGCTGAAGGTTTTTTGCCGCAAACTAAAGTTTGGACTCCATACAACCTCGCAAGCTAAGATTTGTATTTCAAATAATATTATGCCCAATAAATTTATTGAGATTCGTGGAGCCAGAGTTCATAATCTTAAAAACATCGATGTCAAAATCCCCAGAAACAAACTGGTGGTGTTAACCGGCATTTCTGGCTCGGGAAAATCATCATTAGCGTTTGACACTATCTACGCTGAAGGTCAGCGCCGGTATGTAGAATCACTGTCGACTTATGCTCGACAGTTTTTAGGTTTAATGGACAAGCCAGACGTTGATGCGATCGATGGTTTGTCGCCGGCCATTTCAATCGATCAACGTTCGGGTTCAACCAATCCGCGTTCAACTGTCGGCACAGTGACTGAAATTTACGATTATTTGCGACTAGTTTATGCGCGAATCGGATTGGTCCATTCACCATTGACCGGGAAATTACTACACAAACATTCTGTCACCGAAATTGTCGCTACTTTAAATGCGATTAAAAAAGAAAGAATGTTGATTTTAGCACCAATTATTCAAGACCAGAATCAAGACTACGAAAAGATTTTAGAAAAAATTAAAAAAGCCGGTTTCCGTCAGGCGCGAGTTGATGGCCAAATGATTGAAGCCCAAAGTATTTCCACTCATCATCTCGTTGGTGATAATCATAAGATTGAAATTGTGATTGGTCGGCAGATGAATGGTTTATTGACTAAAGATAAAGATAAAGATGAGGTTTCTCGATTGGTGGAAACGGCTTTGGATTTTGGCAATGGTCGGATGATTGTGGTTAAAGAATCGGGTGAAGAATTACGTTTTTCTCAATATTACTATTGTCCTGACTCAGATAAAGAATATCCCGATCCCGAACCAAGAAATTTTTCTTTCAACAGTCCGACTGGGGCTTGTTATAAATGTGCCGGCTTGGGTACCAGGTTGGAAGTTGATCCGGATTTAGTCATTCCCAATCATAAGCTGACTTTGGCGGAAGGGGCAATTAAGCCTTGGGCCAGGAATTTTTCGAACCAAAACAGTTATTGGCAACTTTTAGAAGCAGTGGCTGACGCTAATGGTTTTTCTTTGCATACGCCGGTTAACCAGTTTGATCAAAAAATATTAAAAATTATTTTTAACGGTACGGGCGACAAGCTGTATAAGGTGGGCAGCAGTCAAATTAAATTTCCGGGCGTGCTTAACATCTTGGAAGAAAAACAGAGCCAAACCACTTCGGACTATTTGCGGCAAGAAATTGAGCAGTATATGCGAGTGTTGATTTGCCCGGCTTGTAATAGCAAGCGGTTAAAACCGGAGTCATTGGCGGTAACCGTGGGCGGTAAAAATATTTCTCAAGTTACTAATTTAACCGTTAAAGAAGCGCTTGGATTTTTTAAAAATCTATTGAAACAAAAAGATGGGCCAGATAGTTTAACTGTTCGAGATCATAAAATTGCCGACTCAGCTTTAAAAGAAATCGTTAAGTTGATTCAGTATCTTGATAATGTGGGGTTGAGTTATTTGACTTTGGATCGGCCATCAATGAGTTTATCGGGCGGGGAAAGCCAAAGAATTAGATTGGCGACTCAACTGGGGCTTTCTTTAACCGGGGTAGTTTATATTTTAGACGAACCATCGGTTGGTTTGCATCAGAGAGACAATAAAAAGTTAATTGATACATTAATTCGTTTGCGCGATTTGGATAATACAGTCATTGTAGTTGAACATGATCAGATGATGATGGAAGCGGCCGACGAAATTATTGACATTGGTCCGGGAGCTGGTGAATATGGTGGAGAAGTGGTAGCTCAAGGCAGTCCGGCTGAAATTAAAAAAGATAAAAATTCTTTAACCGGCAAATATTTGTCCGGCCAAACAAAAATTGAACCGCCAAAAAAATTGCATTCAGGTAATGGCAAGTCAATTGAAATTATCGGCGCTCAAGAATTCAATTTAAAAAATATTGACGTTAAAATTCCATTGGGTAAATTTATTTCAATTACTGGTGTGTCTGGTTCTGGCAAATCAACTTTGATGCTCGATATTTTAGTTAAATATTTGCAACAAAAGTTTTATCGGGCCAAAGATTTACCGGGTAAGTTTAAAGAAATTAAAGGCACAGATAACATCGACAAAATTATTGCCATTGACCAGTCGCCAATCGGCCGAACTCCCAGATCAAACCCGGCCACTTACACCGGACTATTTACTTACATTCGGGATTTGTTTACCGAAACCAAAGAAGCGCGAATGCGTGGTTTTGCCGCCGGCAAATTTAGTTTTAATGCCAAAATTGGCCAATGTGAAAACTGCGGGGGCGAGGGGATGATTAAAATTGAAATGCAATTTTTACCAGATATCTATATTCAATGTGAAGTCTGCCGCGGCCGAAGATACAAATCAGAAGTGTTGGAAATTTATTATCAAGGTAAAAATATTGCTGATGTTTTAGAAATGTCGGTTGGTGAAGCGATGAAGTTTTTCCGCCAACAAAATAATATTTATAATAAACTAAAAACTTTGTATGATGTCGGTTTGGGCTATGTAAAATTGGGCCAGCCGGCCACTACTTTGTCTGGCGGTGAAGCTCAAAGAGTAAAATTGGCCACTGAATTATCTCGCCGGTCAACCGGTAAAACCCTTTATATTTTAGATGAGCCAACCACCGGTTTGCATTTCGAAGATATTAAAAGATTGTTGGAAGTGTTGAATAAATTGGTTGACAAAGGCAATACGGTTTTGATTATCGAACATAATTTAGATGTCATTAAATGCGCCGATTGGATTATCGACCTAGGCCCAGAAGGTGGTGAAGGTGGCGGCTATGTGATTGCTCAAGGCACGCCAAAAGAAGTGGCTAAGTCAGCCAAGAGTTTCACTGGCCAATATTTAAAAGAAGTGATCTAAAAAATTTCAAAATTCAAATTACAAATTTCAAAATATAGACAGGGTGGTTTAATTGGATATCTGACATTTGAGCTTTGGATTTTAGTTGCTGTTTTGTGAAATTTGTTAAATGGCCTATAATAAATCTATGAGTCAAAAATATAATCAT
>JAFGGX010000012.1 GCA_016930315.1 Candidatus Buchananbacteria bacterium | reverse complement strand
GACTAATTTTACAATTGAGATGATTAGCTTTCTAAAAAACCAAGAGTGTCCATTCGGTTGTTCGGTTGGAATTGTTAATCCAATTTATACGCCTTGTTTTTACGGCGCGATTTGTTTTACTATCGCTTTCATTTTGATTGCGGTTATTTTAGCACAAACTAAAAAAATTGAAGTTAAATAAATTAAGATGAAAAAAGGTAATTTAATCAAATTACTCCTTTCTTTAATACTAACAAATTCAGCCGGCTACCTTGGCTCGCTTTTCACTACGCTGGCGATTCGAGGTTGGTATGCTACTTTGAATCGGCCAAGCTTGGCACCGCCTAATTGGGTTTTTGCTCCGGTCTGGACAACTTTATTTGTTTTGATGGCCATTGCTTTTTATTTGGTTATTAAAGACTGGAAATCGGATAAAACTCACAGATTAGCGGTTTGGTTTTTTGCCATCCAGTTAATTTTAAATACTTTTTGGTCGATTTTGTTTTTTGGTTTAAATCGGATTGACCTAGCCTTGGTGGAAATTTTTGTTTTGTTGTTATTTATTATTTTGACCGCCATTCAATTTGCTAAAATTAAAAAATGGGCTGCTTATTTATTATTACCTTATATCGGCTGGGTGATGTTTGCCGCTTTTTTGAATTTTTCTTTCTGGCGGCTTAATTAATAAAAATCAAAAATTATGAGCTGGGTCTTTTTGTTAATAATCGCATATTTTTTTGTTTCGTTAACCGCCCTGGCTGACAAATTTTTACTTTCTAAAACCCTGCCTCATGCAATCGTTTATGTTTTTTATATTACTTTACTAAGTTTAGCCTCAGTATTTTTAGCTCCGTTGGGTTTTAATATTCCTAATCCCTTCAATTTATTAATTAGTTTTGTGGCGGGGGTGAGTTTTACGGTTGGAATGTATTTTTTGTTTACATCGTTGCAGCGAAGTGAAGCCTCTCGGGTTTTTGCAGCTGTTGGGGCCTTGGGAGCCTCATTTACTTTTATTTTTTCTTTCTGGTTTTTAAACGAACGTTTGGGCTTGTATCCGTTTATTGGTTTTGCCTTGCTAGTAATCGGTGGTATTTTTGTTAGTATCGAATATAGTGTTGATAAAAAATTAGGAGAGACTGGTTTTTGGTTTTCACTTTTAACTGGGATATTTTTTGGGGTTGCCTACACGGCTACCAAACACATTTATGACGACCAAGGATTTATTTCTGGTTTTATTTGGATTAGGCTTTTTTCTTTTGTCGGTCTGTTGTTATTTTTATTTAGTAAAAAAGATCGTGGCTATCTTAAACACAGCTTAAGCCGTCAGGCACCCATCAGACAGGGGATTAACAAATATATTTTATTAGGCGGGCAAGCCTCATCGGCTGTTGGTTTTTTAATTTTAAATTATGTAATTTCTTTAAGCAGTCCGGCAATTGTTTTAGCCGCACAAGGTTTGCAATATGCCTTTTTATTTGTGGTGGGTTTAATTTTAACTAAGTGGCATCCACACATTATTGAAGAAAAAATTACTTGGCCGGTGGTATTACAAAAAACTTTTTCAATTATTGTAATTTGTGCGGGGTTAGCAATCATTAGCTTCATTGGGGCATGAAAAAGTTTTGGTTAAAAAGTCGGATTTTTATTATTTTATTGCTGCTTTTGGTTTTGGCAGTTTTTTTAATTTTTCAAAGTGATTATAGTTTTGGCCGCAAAACAGATTTTGGTGTTTCTTTTTCACCAGACTATGCGGTTGATTTGGGCTTAAATTGGCAAACAGCTTATCTGGCAATTCTAAATGATTTAAAGATAGATAACATTAGATTATCGGCCTATTGGAATAAAATTGAACCTCAGGTTGGCCGGTATGATTTTAAGGATTTAGATTGGCAAATTAATCAAGCCACTAACCACAATGCCAAAATTGTTTTAGCGGTTGGTCGGCGTTTGCCACGCTGGCCGGAATGTCATGACCCAAACTGGTTAAATAGCTTGGAGAGTCAGCAGGTTGACCAAAAAATTTTGGGAATGATCAAAGTGGTAGTTAATCGTTATCAATCTAATCAAAATATAGTTTATTGGCAGGTGGAAAATGAACCATTGTTGAGTTTTTTTGGTACTTGTCCGCCGCCTGATCAAAATTTTTTACATCAAGAAGTCGAGCTAGTTCATCAGATAGACCCCAGTCGGTTGGTAATTGTCACCGACAGTGGGGAATTGAGCGCTTGGCAAAAAGCAGCCAGTGTTGGCGATATTTTAGGTACTACCATGTATCGAATAGTTTGGAACCAAAAAACCGGTTTTTTTAAGTACTGGTTTAACCCGCCCGCTTACTATGCAGTTAAAAGCCAGCTAACTGAATTTTTCCATCGTAATTTAAAGTCGGTAATGGTCACTGAGTTGCAAATGGAGCCGTGGTCGTTGAATAAAAGAATGATTGATATGACACAAGCCGAACAGCAGACTTCATTTGATTTAGAAAAATTTAAAAGTAATATTGATTATGTTAAAAAAACCGGCTTAAATCCGGTTTACCTTTGGGGGGTGGAATATTGGTATTGGCAAAAAACTTTAGGTAACGATTCAATGTGGAACGAAGCCAAAACTCTTTGGCAGTAAATATTCTGTCATTCCGTACTTGATACGGAATCCAGTTTTAAATTTAATTCTAGATTCCCGCTGGAGTTTACCCCGTACTTGATACGGGGCTGGAATGACAACTTACATTATGTTTAATAATATCAACGACCAATTTATTAAATTACTCGAAAGTTTAGATGATTCTCAGTGGAATCTCCCAGTGAATAAAAATTGGACAATCAAAGGCGTTGTTGCTCATTTGGTTGGCTGGGAAAAAGAAGCAGCCGAGCAATTACCAATAATTTGGCAAACTAAAAGTCAGCCTTGGTTTTTCCAAACAGATGATTATAAAAAATTTAATCAACAATCAATTGACCGATATTCAAAGCTGAGTGGAAAAGAATTGATAAAAACCTGGCTCGATTTACAAGATAAAATTGAGATGGAAATCCAAAAAATAGGTGAGGATAATTTAAGGGCTAATCCAGAATTTTTATGGGTGTTTGATGAAGGGGAAAATAGTCATTACAGCCATCATTTTAATCAAATTAAAAAAGCCTTAACGGGGGTATAATTTAGTAGAGCCCGTGTCATTTCGAGCGAGCTTGACTTCAAGCGAAGTGGAGTCGAGAAATCTAGCATGGGATTTCTCCGCTCCATTTGTCTTTACAGCACTCGGTCGAAATGACAATTTATATACTATAAAAAGATTACCCCCACCGTGCTTGTGGCTTCGGCGGGGGTTTTTGTTTCATATGGTGCAGTCATCGATAGTGGTTTACTTAGCTTCCGGTTGTCTGGCCGGAAACGCCCTTGACGGTTTTGCGGGGATGAGCCAGGGTAACGAATCCGGGTTATTACCCAGTCGTTTCTGGTAACTCACATCCCTGCAAATAACCTGGTCACCCTTATTAAAGGTTGAAGCGGAGAACCCAATGAACAGGGTGCTCCCACTCTCATCCCCAAAATGGGTAATGGGGGTCAAATATAGCCCCGGGACTTTTTCCTCCGAGTCCCCAGCGGCGAGAAGCACCACCGTCTCGTATCTCGGTTGTTCACTGGCCTTGGCCAATCTCATCAGCATTTCCACCCGATTCGACTTGTCCTGAAATTGAGTATTGCCGCTGCAGCGGGAAATCTGTGAAACGCCAACACAGAGAAGTATGACTACCACTAGGGTGATGGCTATTACCAGCCTATCACGATTTCTCATTCTGCATCACCTCATTTCTTAAAAGAGCGTTTCAGTCTCCAAGAACAGAGACCTATGGCTTATGGCTTGGGCTGGAATGGCTCGATATAACCGTCACCCCAAGCGTTGATGACTCCGCCGGCCGAAATGCCGTTAGAGAATCCACAGCGCATATGCCTAACCATCCCAATCTTCTCACAAGTATTGTAGACCTGGTGATTGAGTTTACCACCCCTGAATTGAAACGATAGGCCGGTTTTTCCAAGTGGGACTTTCTGGCCACTTTCCAATCGAGCGATTTCCTCTTTGAGAAACATGGAGGCGGAAGAGTTGGGATTGAATGGGTCGTTATCCTCTACGCGTATTTCAGTCTGTCCTCGGACGTTTCTTATCCGAACGCAAAGGTTGTTGTTGGTCTCGTAGGCGATGCTGAATTCCCCTATGTCGCTTCTGACCCAGGAATCCAATGAACCCGTTACGCACTGGAGAGAAGATGTGGATTGGACGTTTCCGTCCTTGGTATGTTGAAGGTGGTTGTTGTAGTGTATTGCTGGCCCTGAGTAGCTGAAAGCCGCGGTGAAAACCAACACTACCATCAGAATGTAAACTCTGGATAGCTTCATTGTTTTAATCCTTGTAAAGAGCGTTTAAGTCCCCAAGAGCAGGAACTGACATCTGTTGTATTTTGTATAACATATTTATCTATTTTTGTCAATGGTTGAATATTCAACTATTTTTAATCATAATCTATGCTTGATTAATCCTAATTTTATGTTAAAATATAACTATGTCTGAAAGCAGTTTTAATTGGCCAATCGTAGGAAATCAACCAATTACTGATTTTTTGCAAACCAGCCTGGAAAATAAAAATACTGCCCAGGCCTATTTGTTTTATGGGCCGGCACATTTGGGTAAAACTACAGTTGCCAATCTGTTTGTCCGGTCGCTTTTTTGTCAGGATGCTAATAGACCATGCTTTGTCTGTCAGGCTTGTCGGGCGATCGAAAACAATATTCATCCGGAAGTAATTTGGCTGAATCGTTTGACCGACGAAAAAACCGGCAAGGTGAAAAAAAATATCACCATTGAACAGGTTAGGGGTCTGATCCAAAAATTAAATTTGCATAGTTTTTCTGATAGTTTCAAAGTGGCGGTAATAGAAAATGCCAATCATTTAAGTTTAGAGGCGGCTAATGCTTTGCTTAAAACCTTAGAAGAACCGAACGCCAGAACGGTGATAATCCTGCTGGCTGATAATATCAACACCTTGCCAAAAACAATTTTGTCGCGCTGTTTAAAATTAAAATTTTTACCGGTTACCGATCAATTGATTGAAAAACATTTAGGTAGTTTGAAAGTTGAAACCAAAAAAGCTAAACGCTTAACAGCTCTGGCTTTTGGCCGGCCGGGTCTAGCTATTGATTTTGCCGCCAGTCAAGATTTGTATCAGGATTATTCTGAATTAGCTAAAGAAATTGTCGGCTTGTCTGCCAAATCGTTAGCGGAAAGATTTTCCGCGGTGACTGATTTTTTGGCCACTAAAAATACCCAGGAAATTAACCAGTTGCTTAATTTGTTCGAAAAACTTTGGCGCGATGCTTTATTAACCAAATTCGAAACCGTTGGATTAGTGGCCCACAGTTACCTGAATGGTGAATTAACTACTTTAGCCGGTCGATATAATGCCAAGCAAATCGTAAAAATTATTGAATCGATCAAGCAAACCAAAATGTTTTTAGCTGCTAATGTTAACTCAAAATTAGCTTTAGAAAATTTAGTGTTAAATTTTTAAATTTATGTCTAACAAAAAAAGGTTTTTAAATAAAATTATTATGACTAAAAAAATTAGTTTCTTTTCATTTTTAGCTGCGGCTTTAATTTTGGTTAGCGGTTGTAGTATTAGTTTTAATACCCAAAAAACCGACACCACTGCCGGTGTTTTTAAATCAACCGATAAGGCAGCTACCTGGGCTCAGGCTAATACTTTTGTTTTTTCTGGCGGAATTGCTTCAATTGCCGGGGTTAACGTTGTTAATTTGCAATTTGACCCGGAAGACAACAAAGCTTTATATCTAAATTCTTCTAATTCTGGACTATTTTATTCTTATGATGCTGCTGCTGGCTGGCAAAAAGCCGCCGACTTAAGTAGTGGTCGAGTTGAATCAGTGGCGGTTGATCCAAAAAATAAATGTGTCATTTATGCTGCCGTGAGTAATACCATCAAAAAGAGCGTTGATTGCAATCGTAGTTTCGACGAAATTTATGTAGATACGCGAGCCGAAAAAACCATCCGGTCGTTGGCCGTTGATGGTTATAATAATTTAGCCATTTATGCCGGTAATAATACTGGCGACATTCTAAAAAGCTTGGACGGGGGAGTAACTTGGCAAGTAATTGAAAGAATTAATAAATCAATTAAAAAGATTTTAGTTAATCCAAAAGATACCCGAATTGTTTATGTAGCCACCGACAGTGGCGGTATTTACCGGAGCAGTGATTCTGGCAACGGTTGGAAAAATTTAAATGATAGCTTAAAAGATTATCAGGGCGCTTTGAATTTAAGAGATTTATTTTTTGATCCAACCCAAAAAGATGCTTTAGTTTTGGTTTCTAAATATGGCATTTTAAAAAGTAATGATGGTGCCTCTTCTTGGACTGCTTATCAATTAATTACCCCGGCTAATTCGGTTGATATTTATGCGGCTGTGCTTAACCCAGTCAACAATCAAGAATTATATTATGCCACCGCTTCAACTTTTTATAAAACTGCTGACGGCGGGCAAAACTGGATTACTAGCCGTTTGCCAACCGGTGCGGTGCCTTCAATTTTAATTATTGATCCAAAAAATCCAAACGTTGTTTATATGGGCTTTACCGCGCCTAGTCGTTAAAATTAAATCTTAATTATTTTTTTGTTTTATGCCAACTTTAATTGATAATTACAAAGATAAATTTGACCAAGCTGTTCATCATCTAAAAGATGAACTATCTTTATTGCGAGTTGGTCGAGCTAATCCATTGATGGTGGAAGGAATTTTAGTTGATGCCTATGGCGTTAAAACGCCAATCAAACAATTAGCTTCAATTGCCGTGCCGGAAGCTCGAACATTATTAATTCAGCCTTGGGATAAAAATTTATCGGCCGAAGTGGAAAAAGCAATTTTAAAAGCCAATATTGGGATTAATCCGATTAACGAAGGCCAGCAAATCAGATTAACGGTCCCGCAGTTAACTGAAGAAAGCCGGAAAGAATTAACCAAATCAGTGGCCGAAAAAGAAGAAAAGGCCAGAGTGGTGGTTAGACAAATTCGCGATAAGATTAAAGATGAAATTTTAGAATCCGAAAAATCCGGTGACATTACCGAAGATGATCGTTATGGCTTACTAAAAAAATTAGATGACATTATTAAAGATTATAACGAACAAATTAAAGTAATGGCCGAAAAAAAAGTTAACGAAATAATGACAATTTAAAATGCTTCTAACTATTATTACATTTTTTCTTGTACTGGGCTTGATTGTTTTAGTTCATGAGTTTGGCCATTTTATTGTAGCTAGGAAAAATAAGGTGCGAGTTGACGAATTTGGTTTTGGCATTCCGCCGCGAATTGTTGGCTTTTATAAAAATGACGAAGGTAGATGGAAAATAATTGGCCGTAAAACCATTGAAACTAAGGGCATGATCTGGTCATTAAACTGGATTCCGCTTGGTGGTTTTGTCAAGATTAAAGGTGAACAGGGGGATGCCGCCGACCAACCAGATAGTTTTGCCCATAAATCAATTCTTGCTCGCGCAGCCATTTTATCAGCCGGGGTAACGATGAATTTAATTTTAGCAATTGTTCTGTTGACCATTGGTTTTATGATTGGCGTACCTCAAGCAATTGACAGCTCAACTCATTTGCCAAATTTAGCTCGCTTAAACGATGAAAATATTAGAATCGTCCAAGTTTTGCCAGACAGTCCGGCGGCTCAAGCAAATTTAAAAAGCAACGACATACTTTTATCAATTGGCGGGCAACAGTTTAGCGATGTTAGTCAAATTCAATCTTTTGTTGATACTAAGGTAGGTGAATCAGTTAATTTTGAGATTAAAAGAAACAAAGAGATAATTAACCAGCAAATTACTCCGGAAATATTGGCCGAAACTGATCATGGCGGTATTGGAGTGGCTTTGGTTCGTACTGGGGTTGTTTCTTATCCATGGTATATTGCTTGGTGGTATGGCATTAAAGAAACCGGCCAGATGATTGTCGGGGTAGTAGTCGGGCTATTCCTTTTGCTTAAAGAGTTGTTAATTGATCATCATTTGATTGGAGAGGTGTACGGCCCGGTTGGTATCGCCGGCTTGGTTGGCGATGCAGCCAGAATGGGCATTTTATATTTATTGCAGCTAACCGCCGCTTTATCGGTAATTATTGCGGTGATTAATTATATGCCATTTCCGGCTTTGGATGGTGGTCGAGTTTTATTTTTGATTATTGAAGCTTTCAGAGGCAAGCCCGTTGATCAAAAGGTTGAAGCCATTTTTCATAACGCCGGTTTTGCTTTGTTGATGTTGTTGGTTTTAGTTGTTACTTTTAATGATGTTTCTCGCTTTACTGGCGGTCTGCAAAATATTTGGTCGGGGATCACTCATCTATTTTAAAAAACATGGATATTAAATTGCCATTCGAATTCAAAGTGAACTTGCGCACCTTTATGCGTCGAGCTGGCTATGCCGAATTTAATGATTTTAATGCCAATAAAATTAGTTACGCCAGACGATTGGGTACTGATTTTTATCCGCGGTTTCATGTTTATATTAATCAAAAAGATGGGTTTGATTTTTTAAGCCTTCATCTGGATCAAAAAAAAGCTTCTTATGCTGGTTCTAGGGCTCACAGTGGTGAATACAGCGGTGAATTAGTTGAAGGAGAGGCTAATCGGTTGCTGGGGTTAGTCAAAAATCAAATGGATAATCAACAAACCAACAATCAAATGGAAGAAAAACCAAAAAGCATTTTGGCTAAAATTTTTAAGTTTTAATTTTTTTATGAAACAATCAGAACTATTCACTAAAACCATTAAAGAATTGCCGAAAGACGAAGAGAGTCGTAATGCCCAACTTTTAATTAAAGCTGGTTATATCCAAAAAGAAATGTCGGGCGTTTATGCTTTTTTACCGCTTGGCTTAAAAGTTTTAAATAAAATTATTCAAATCATTAGAGAAGAGATGGACTCAATCGGTGGTCAAGAAATTTCTTTAAGCGCCTTGCAAAATCCAGAAATTTGGCAAAAAACTGATCGCTGGTCGGACAAAAATGTTGATGCTTGGTTTAAAACCAAATTAGCCAGTGGGGCGGAAGTGGGTTTAGGTTTTACCCATGAAGAACCATTAACTAACATTATGCGTTCTTATGTCCAGTCATACAAAGATCTGCCGCAATATGTTTATCAATTTCAAACCAAGTTTCGTAATGAAGCACGAGCTAAATCCGGATTAATGAGAACGCGTGAATTTATTATGAAAGATCTTTATTCTTTTACAGTTGATCAAAAAGCTTTGGATGAATTTTATGAATTGGCCAAAGAGGCATATTTAAAAATTTTCCAACGACTTGGCTTGGGTGAAAAAACTTTTGTTACTTTTGCTTCGGGTGGAGTGTTTAGCAAATACAGTCACGAATTTCAAACGGAATGTCTGGCCGGTGAAGATACAATTTATGTTGATTACGAAAAAAAGATTGCGGTTAATAAAGAAGTTTATAATGATGAAGTTCTGGCGGAATTAGGCTTAGATAAAGAAAAGCTTAAAACTGTTAAAGCAATTGAAGTTGGCAATATTTTTAAATTAGGCACAAAATTTTCTGAGCCGCTTGGGCTTTTTTATACCGATGAAGCTGGCAATAAAAAACCGGTGATTATGGGATGCTATGGCATTGGCCCAGCTCGGGTGTTAGCCACCATAGTTGAGCTTTATAATGACGAGAAAGGAATTGTTTGGCCAAAATCAATTGCACCATTCACTGCTCATTTGCTGTGCTTGGGCGACGACCCAGAAGTCAAAAAACAAGCGGAATCAGTTTATCAATCTTTAATCAAAGAGGGGATTGAGGTTCTATTTGATGACCGAATTGGCTTAACGGCTGGTGAAATGTTTGCCGATGCTGATTTGGTTGGGTTGCCATATCGCTTAATTGTTTCTAAGAAAAATGGTGATAAAATTGAAATTAAAGAGCGCCAATCAGCCAATTCTGAAAGTTTAGATTTAAATCAGGTCATAAAAAAAATTAAAGAAAATGTTTGATAAATTTTTTAAAAAATTTTCCAAAGATGTCGGAATCGATTTAGGTACTTCGAATACTTTAATTTATCTTAAAGATCGCGGGATTGTTGTTTCCGAGCCGTCAATTGTCGCTTTAAATGACCGCACCGGCCAAATTTTAGCGGTCGGCCAAGAGGCTAAAAGAATGATTGGCAAGGCTCCAGCTCATATCACTATCACCAAGCCATTAGTTGATGGTATTATTTCTGATTTTGAAGTAACTGAAAAAATGCTGAAATATTTTATTGATCGGACGCGTGATAAAAATTTTTCTTTTGCTTCTCGGCCACGAGTGGTGGTTGGAGTGCCTTTGGATGTCACCGAGGTAGAAAAAAAGGCCGTTGAAGATGTTGTTCTATCAGCCGGTGCTCGCGAAGTGTTTTTAGTTGAAAATGTAATTAGTACGGCAGTTGGCGCCAGGCTGCCAATCCAAGACCCGTCTGGCTGTATGGTGGTTGATATCGGTGGCGGCTTAACTCAAATTGCCGTTATCTCTTTATCCGGGGTTGTTTCTTGGCGCTCGTTAAAAATAGCCGGCAATAAACTAGATCAAGATATTATGGAATTTGCCAGAACGGAATTTAATTTGTTGACTGGCGAAGGGATTGCCGAAGAGATTAAAAAGAAAGCCGGCCAAGTTAAAGAAGATCAAAAACCCGTTGAATTAAAAATGCAGGGCCGCGATATTATTAGCGGCTTGCCAAAAGAAATTACCGCTAGCAGTGAGCAGATTATGCAATCGATTCAAAGATCAGTTAATTCAATTATTGAAGCGATTAAAACCACTATTGAAATCACTCCGCCAGAATTGGTGGCTGACATTTACCGTCGGGGTTTAATTTTATCCGGCGGCGGTTCGATGTTGGCCGGTATTGATGAAGTAATTCGTCAAGCCACCAAAATTCCAGTCAAAGTAATTGAAGATCCATTAACTTGTTCGGTTAGAGGAATCGGATTAATTTTAGAAGATGACCAATTGCTCAAAGAAGTGGCCATTCCTTCAACTCAAGACGAACAATCGCCTCGCTAATTTTTATCAACATCAATGAGCCCAGTTAAATCAAATTTACGATTTTCTTTTTATTTGGTGGCGGTTCTTTGTCTGCTAATTTTTTTACATTATTTGGGTTGGCTGGCTATACCTGAACAAATTATTGCAAAGACTCTTTCACCAATTCAACATAGCTTTTATTTGGTTGGGAACCGAATTAATAGTTTTTATGCTGGTGAGAATCAGAATGATGATGATCTGGATCCAAAGCAGTTAGTTGAACAACGTGATAAATTATTGGTTGAAAATGCTAAATTAAAAACCACCTTAGCTGAATTTCAAGCTTGGGATCAGCAGTCAAATTTTATCAATTCGCGCAGTTTGGAGGCAGTCCCGGCTAGAATTATTGGCCGTAGCTTTCAGTCAGATGCACAAATTTTAATTATTGATAAAGGTGATGTTGATGGCCTTAAACCAGACATGCCGGTGATTATTGATGATGGCGTTATTATCGCTAAAGTAAAAGAAGTCGAGAAATATAATAGTAAAATTTTACTATTAAATGATAGTCAAAGCAGCTTAGCAGCTAAAATTGACGGTTCGGATGTCCAAGGAGTGGTGGTGGGTGACCGTGGTCTAACTGTCAAATTGGAGTTGATTCCTAAAGATAAAACTATTTTACCTGGGACGATGGTTATCACCTCTGGTTTAGAAGAAACCATTCCGGCTGGTTTGGTGGTTGGCACGGTTGAAAGATTGCAAAAAGAAGAAAACAGTTTTTTTCAAACAGCAATCATCAGACCGCTAGAAAGTTATACAAATCTTTTAGCCGTTTCCGTCTTAATCTCTCAAAAAAATGATTAAAACCTTAATCAGCGTCATCGCGGTTGTTTTAATTATTATTTTACAGGTTAGTTTCCTTTCAGCTTGGCCGATGCCAGTTAGAGCTCTTAATCTTTTTTTGGCTGTTATAATATTATTAACCAATATTACTAATCTAAAAACCGCCTTGGCCTGGGGGTTTGGTGGCGGCTTGCTATTAGAAATTTATACCGTTGGTTTCTTTGGTTTGGTAACAATCAGCATTATTACAACAATATTTTTTATTAATTTTTTAAGTCAATATTTTTTTACCAATCGATCATTTTATTCAATGATTGGCTTAGGACTAGTCGGTACGGCATTTTATAATCTTTTATTTTTTGTTATTTTGTGGTCGATTGATTTTTTTTCATTAAACGCTAATACAATTCTTTTTGATCTAAATTATTTATCTTTTGTCGTTTGGCAAATTCTACTTAATTCTTTGGTAATCGCCATCATCTTTAGAATCTATCAGTTGGTTAACAATCGCTGGGTTCTAAAATAAAAATAATTTTTATGTATCGTCGAGAATCATTTAACCCATTTGGTCCAGCTGCGGCTGATCGATTTGGCAAATATGGCCAGTCGAGTGTTAAAAAATCTAATGATTTGTTGGATTCTCAATTTTCTAATTCACAAAATAATAGTTTAGCCAATTATTCGCTGGATCGAAAAAAAATATTTTTTTGGTGGCTGGTTTTCTTTTTTGGGTTAGGCCTTTTGTTTATCAGGGTTTTATATTTACAAACATTTTCCAGTCAAAATCTAAAAGCCGTAGCTGATGGTAATCGAATCAGAATTAACGAAATTAAAGCCAGTCGAGGAATAATGTATGATCGATTTGGCAAACAACTAGTCAAAAACGTGCCTTTATTTTCTTTGGCAATCGTGCCGGTTGATTTACCGGCTGATAAGGGTCAATTAGCCAAAATAATCGATAAATTATCGCAAATCTCTGGCCAAGACCAACAAACGATCCAAGAATTAATTGCCGCTCAGCCTTTCTATTCTTATCAACCGGTGGTAGTAACAGATAACCTCACCTACGACCAAGCAATTATGGCCGATATTGCCAGCCGTAAATATCCAGGCTTAGTTCTTAAGCAAGACAGCATTAGAGATTATATGATTACTACCAGCACTCCGAGCCTTTCTCATGTTTTAGGCTATCTTGGAAAATTAAATGACAATGATTTAGAAAAATTAAAAAATAAAGATTATTCTTACGATGACTTTATTGGTAAGGCCGGACTTGAATTAACTTATGAGGAAACTTTAAGAGGTCAAAAAGGCAAAGAACAAGTTGAAGTTGATGCAACTGGCAATGCTAAGGAAATATTAGCCTACGATGCGCCTTTGCCTGGTCAGAATTTAGTTTTAAGCATTGATTCTGAATTACAACATGAAGCCGAAAAAGCTTTGATTAATGTTTTAAAACAATTTCATAAACAAAGCGGGTCAGTGATTGCCTTAGACCCAAATTCTGGCGAAGTGTTAGCTTTGGTCAACTATCCCTACTTTGACAATAATTTATTTGCCAAAGGTATCAGTCAGTCCGATTTTAGTCAATTGATCAACAATCCAAATCATCCGTTATTTAATCGAGCAATCTCTGGCACCTATCCATCCGGTTCAACTTTTAAAATGGTGATGGCTTCGGCGGCTTTGCAAGAAGGGGTGATCACCGGTAACACAAAATTTTTGAGTGTCGGAGGCGTCCAAGTTAACCGTTGGTTTTTTCCTGATTGGAAAGCTGGCGGCCACGGCTGGACTGATGTAGTGAAAGCCTTGGCAGAATCAGTCAATACCTTTTTTTACATTATTGGCGGTGGTTATAATGATTTCAGCGGTCTTGGGGTCGATCGAATTGTAGAATATGCAAAAAAATTTGGCTTCGATCAACAGCTCGGGATTGACTTGCCAAACGAATCAAGTGGATTTTTACCGACTCCAGACTGGAAACAAACGACTAAAAATGAACAGTGGTATATTGGCGATACATACAATTTATCGATTGGCCAAGGTGATTTACTAGTTAGTCCGTTGCAAATTGCCAATTTGACCGCCTTTTTTGCTAACGGCGGAACTCTTTATCGTCCTCATGTGGTTAAAGAAATAGTTGATGATCAATATAATGAAATTAAATCAGTTCAACCGGAAGTGCTCAATAATAATTTTATCAACCCAGAGTATGTTGACTTAGTTAGAAAGGGTTTAAGGCAGGTAACAATTACCGGTAGCACTAGGCAGTTGGGCAATTTGCCAATTCAAGTAGCGGCTAAAACCGGCACCGCCCAGTGGTCAAGCACTAAATTAACCCATGCTTGGATAACCGCTTTTGCGCCTTATGAAAGTCCACAAATCGTTGTTACAGTAATGATTGAAGAGGGCGGGGAAGGCAGTACGGTCGGCCAGCCAGTTGCTTATCAAATTTTAAACTGGTGGTCTCAAAATCGTTGACAGGTTTGAATATTTAGAGTATATTTTATTAAAGATTAAGCAAATATTGACCAGTCTTATTTTTATTTTTATTTAAATTTAGATAAATCTATGGGTATTCATTACATGACGCAAGATGGCTTGGAAAAGCTCAAAACGGAATTAGAATATTTGAAAAATCAAAAAATGCCAGATATTATTGAAAGAATTGCTAGAGCTAAAGAATTGGGTGATTTGTCTGAAAATGCTGAATACCAAGATGCTAAAGACGAGCAGGGTTTTACTGCCGGACGAATCGCCGAAATTGAATCAATCTTAAAACAAGTCGAGATTATCTCCGAAGCTAGTAATCCAGATTTGGTTGAAATTGGCAATACAATTGTAGTAAAGTGTGATGATGCCCAGTATACCTACACCATTACTGGTTCTAATGAGGCTGATCCAACAAATGGTTTAATTTCAAATGAATCGTCTTTGGGCCGAGCATTTT
Source organism: Candidatus Buchananbacteria bacterium (assembly GCA_016930315.1). Lineage (GTDB taxonomy): Bacteria > Patescibacteriota > Patescibacteriia > Buchananbacterales > UBA6539 > JAFGGX01. The sequence goes on along the minus strand of JAFGGX010000012.1, from coordinate 5,944 downwards.
TAGGCCACAAAATTGGCGATAAGGTTAAAGTGGTTATTCCAAGAGGGGAAATGGAATGTGAAATTTTGGAGATAAAATAGTCAATTTAAAATTAAAAAATGCGCTAATCAAAGCGCATTTTTTAATTTGACCAGTTTAATTTTTTTTACTATAATTAATCTATTATTAAACTAAAAAAATGGCCGATCCAGACATTAAAGACGAGTATCAAACTCGATTAAAAAAGTTAGAAAATTTAAAAGCGGAAGGCATTCAGCCCTATCCGGAAAAATTCCAGAAATCTCAATTGATTGCTGAAATTTTAAAATTGAAATTAAACTCATCAGTTCAAACTGCCGGCCGACTGTTAACCGTTCGTGAAATGGGTAAAATCGCTTTTTGTCATTTGTTAGATTGGACTGGTAAAATTCAATTGGTATTAAAAATTGACGACATTGGTAAAGAGAATTTTAAAAAATTTGTAAAGATTTTTGACACGGGTGATTTTATTGGCGTCACGGGCAAAACTTTTAAAACTCAAAAAGGTGAGCTTTCAATTTTGGTTGAGAAGTTTGAATTTTTAGGTAAGGCTTTAAGGCCACTGCCGGAGAAATGGCATGGATTATCTGACCAGGAAATAAAATATCGGCAACGCTATTTGGATCTAGTTTCTGATCAAGATACTCTTAGGCGCTTCATTTTAAGATCAGAATTTATTAAAGCATTAAGAGAATTCTATTGGCAGGAAGGTTTTATTGAGGTCGAAACGCCAACCTTAATGCAGACCGCCACTGGAGCTGCTGCTACTCCTTATAAAACCCACAACAATGCTTTAGATATTGATTTAGTTTTACGTATTTCACATGAGTTGCCACTCAAAGAATTAATCTCCGGCGGCTTTGAAAAAATTTTTGAGCTCGGAAAAGCTTTTCGAAATGAAGGGCATGATCCTTCACATTTGCCAGAGCACACCCACCTAGAACATTATGTTGCTTATTGGAATTATGAAGACAATATTAAATTTACTGAAAAAATGTTTAACTATTTATTTAAAACACTGTCTTTACCAAAAAAAATTAATATTAAAAATAAATCCGGCTCGCAAACTTTGGTTGATTTTAAAACCCCATGGCAAAGGATTGATTATGTCGAATTAATTAAAAAAGATACTGGTTTAGATATTTTAAAATTTTCTGATCCCGAGGAGTTAAGAAAAGAATTAAAAAAGAAAAAAATTATCATTGAAGGTGTGGAAAAAATGAGTTTGGCTACTCTAGTTGATAATGTTTACAAAAAAGTATCGAGACCAAAATTAATTAATCCGACAATCTTGTACGGCTATCCAAAATTTTTACAACCCCTGGCTAGAGTTAACAACAAAGATCAAAGGCTAGTTGATCAATTTCAGTTGGTAGTAAATGGTTGGGAAATAGTTAAGGCTTACTCTGAATTGGTTGATCCGATCGATCAAAGAGACAGATTTGAACAACAGAAAAAAGCCCGGGCTGCTGGTGATTTAGAGGCAATGGATATTGATAAAGAATTTTTACTAGCAATGGAGCACGGTATGCCACCAATCTCCGGTTGGGGAATGGGCATTGATCGATTAGTAACTTTATTAACTCAACAAGATAATTTAAGAGACGTGGTATTGTTTCCGTTACTACGTCCGGAAAAATAAATTTATGCTTCCTTGGACAGAAATTTTATTAAGACTTTTTGTTGCGGCTTTATTAACCAGCATGATTGGCCTAGAGCGTGAGTTCAAACACAAACCAGTTGGCTTTAGAACAAACATGTTGGTTGGTATGGGCTCAGCTTTATTTATGATTATTTCCTTATCTTTTGTAGATAGTCCAGAAAGAATCGCTACAGGAGTTGTCAGTGGTATTGGGTTTTTGGGAGCTGGTCTAATTATTCAAAGTCAAGGCGAGCTACATGGTATTACAACCGCTGCTAGTATCTGGATGGTTGCTGCTATTGGACTAGCGACAGGAATGGGCTATTATTCTGCAGCGGTGATTGCAACAATTCTAGCTTTAGTTGTTCTATTAATTTTTGGTAAACAAACCTTAAGAGAAAAATTTAAACTAGATAATTAGTTTTATGAATAAGCTGGTCATGGTTTTTGGCACTTTTTCTGTCATTCATCCTGGCCATTTAAATCTTTTTAAACAAGCTAAAAAATACGGCGGTCGTTTGGCTGTAGTTGTGGCTAGAGATAAAGTAAGCCAAAAAATTAAGGGCAGAAAACCAATTAATACTGAGAATGATCGCCTGGAACTAGTCAGAAGTTTAAAAATTGTTGATCAGGCAGTTTTAGGCGACCGGATTGATCCAATGAAAAATATTAAAAAGTTTAAACCGGATGTAGTTTGCTTGGGTTACGATCAAGTTGCTTTTGTCGATATTTTAAAAAAGACTTTTCCCGATCAAAAAATTATTCGATTAAAGCCGTATAAAGAAAAACATTACAAATCATCAAAATTAATGTGAAACAGTTACTGCTTGCCAGTCGCAATCCGGCAAAAATAGAATTATATAAAAAAATTTTAAAAGATTTAGATCTGCAAATTTTAGCTTTATCAGATTTGAATATGAATAATGAGGTTGATGAAAATGGCTTAACCTATGAAGAAAATTCGGCCAAAAAGGCGCTGGAATTTTTTAAAATCTCAGGTCTACCGACCTTAGCTGATGACAGTGGAATTGAGATTGCAGCTTTAAATAACGAACCGGGTGTAAAAACTAGACGCTGGCCCGGTTATGAGGCCACCGACCAAGAACTAATTGATTTGGCGATTAACAAAATAAAAAACATCCCAAAAGGTCAACGTCAAGCCAGATTCAGGGTGGTTATTTCTCTTTGCTTGGGTGAAAATCAAATTTATTCCAGTCAGTTTGATCTACCGGGTGAAATAACTGATTTTGTTTCCAATAAATTGGTAGCAGGATTTCCTTTTCGTTCAGTTTTCTGGGTGCCGCAGTTTGGTAAACATCATTCAGATTTGAATCAAGAACAACTAGAACAAATTGACCACCGAAGAAAAGCGATGGAAAAAATACGAGAAATTATTATTCAAAAAATATGATTGACATTAATAAAATTAGAGAAAATAGAATAGACGTTGAGGTAGGCTTGGCTAAAAGAATGGAAAAAAAGGATTTAGCGGCCAAACTCGATTTAATTTTAAAATTAGACGACCAGCGCAAAAGCTTAATCCAGAAAGTTGATCAATTAAAAAACGAACGCAATCAGTCATCAAAAACTAAGCCAACGCCAGCAGTAATTAAGCAGATGAAGCAACTCGGGCAAAAGATAGATGCTCTTGATGCCGATTTATCGCAGATTGAACAAAGCTTTCGCGAAACTTTAAGCGAGTTGCCAAATATCCCAGCCGATGATGTTGTGGCTGGCGGCAAAGAAAATAATGAGGTAATTAAAACCGTTGGCAAAAAACCAGAATTTGATTTTACACCAAAAGACCACGTTCAGCTAGCAACTGAATTGGGTGTTATTGATTATGAGCGAGCCGCCAAAATGGCTGGCGCCGGTTTCTGGGTTTATAAGGGCAATGGCGCGCTATTAGAATGGGCGTTATTGAGCTATTTTGTCGATTTCCACCGTCAAAATGGCTATACCTTCATATTACCCCCATATCTACTAAGCGAGCAGTCTGCCTACGCTTCTGGCCATTTGCCAAAATTTCGTGATGATTTGTTTTGGACCCAAGAGGGGACTTGCCTGGATGCTACAGCCGAAATGATGCTATTAAATTATCATCGTGATGAAATTTTAGCCGAGAAAGAATTACCATTAAAATATTATGGCTATTCAGCTTGTTTTAGGCGCGAAGCTGGCAGCTACCGCAAAGAGGAGAGGGGAATGATTCGTGGCCATCAATTTAATAAAGTTGAAATGTTTGCTTTCACTAAGCCCCAAGATTCCTGGAACGCTTTTGATGAAATGCTTGGTTATGCCGAAAAATTAGTTGAATCTTTGGGCTTGCATTTTCAAACCAGCAAATTAGCCGCTGGCGACTGCTCAGCCGCAATGGCAAAAACTTATGATTTAGAAGTTTGGATTCCCAGTATGGGAGTTTACAAAGAAGTTAGCAGTATTTCCAATGCTTTAGATTACCAAGCGCGGCGAGCTAATATCCGTTTTAAAAATTCCGAAGGTAAAAATGAGTTTGTCCATAGTCTAAATGGCTCTGGATTAGCAACTAGCAGGTTATTACCGGCAATCTTAGAACAGTTTCAACAGGTAGACGGGTCCGTATTGGTACCAAAAGTTTTACAGAAATATTGTAATTTAAAAAAATTGAGTTGAAAATAAAAAGCAAACCCCGAGCCTAGCCTTTTGAACGGCTACTTAGCTCGGGGATGGATGGTCGTGATGGTCAACATCAGAGATAGGTTTCCTCTCTTGGTAAGATCAACTCAATTTTTTTCAACATTTCCTTCAACCAACCGGTTGCAATTGCGAAGAATACAACGGCAAGTATTGGGATGAATATTGCCCCGATTACGGGAGTAAAAAAAAGGGGAGAGAGTGGTTTTTCGACACCTGCCATGATGTTAAGGATAACGTCATTCAAGCAAAGAACAAGAATGATCACTGAGTAGGCAATGACAGCCATACACCAGTAATGATTCATGATATACGTGAGCATGACCATGTACCTCCTCGATCTTGCGAATAAGCTAAAATTACTATAAAATAAATTTTTAGTCAACATGGCCAAAAAAATAAACATTGGAGTTATATTTGGTGGTAAATCGTTTGAACATGAAGTTTCTTTGGTTTCTGCCCGTTTTATTATTAAAAATTTAGACAAAAAAAAGTATAAAGTAACCGAAATCGGAATTACCAAAGATGGTTATTGGATTTTAAATGAACCACTTAAAGCATTGACCGATGGTAAAATAATTGAGCAGGGGACTAGGCTGATGCCGGAAAGCCTAATTAAACAATGTGACATTTTTTTTCCGGTTTTTCATGGTAATTACGGTGAAGATGGTAAAATTCAAGGAATGTTGGAAATGGCGGGTGTGCCTTATGTGGGTGCTAATGTTTTAGCCTCAGCCCTAGGAATGGATAAGGTTATCCAAAAAAATATTTTTTCAGAAAACAAATTACCAGTCGTTAAATTTAAAACATTTTTTGATCACGACTGGCTTAAAAACAAAACTAAACTAATCAAAGAGATTGAAAAAGATTTAACTTACCCAACCTTTGTTAAACCGGCCAACGCCGGCTCAAGCGTTGGCATTAGTAAAAGCCATAACCGTCAAGAACTCATCTCAGCAATTAATCAAGCGATTAAATACGATCATAAAATTATTGTCGAACAGGGTTTAAAAAATATTATTGAAATTGAAGTTGGGGTCATCGGCAATACCGACGAAATAAAAATTTCTCTACCGGGTCAGATTATTTCCAGTAATGAATTCTATGATTATGATGCTAAATATGTTGATGGTAAATCGGAGATGATAATTCCAGCTCCATTAAACAAAAAAACCACAACCCAAATTCAAACAATGGCTAAAGCCGCTTATTTAGCTTTAAACATTGAAGGGTTGGCTAGAGTTGACTTTTTTGTTGAGCAAAAAACCAATAAAATTTATTTGAATGAAGTTAATACTATGCCGGGCTTTACCGCTATTTCGATGTTTCCATCTCTTTGGAAAGCCTCTGGTTTAAATCACTCACAACTGCTTGATTATTTGATTAATGCGGCTATTAATCGTTACCAAAAAAATAGTCAATTATCCAATAACTATCAGCCAAAATTAGCCTGGTTTAAATAATTTAAAAAATGTATCGAAAAAAAGATTATCAAAAAAAGTCTTTTAGCAACCCATTTTTTAGTAATCAAAAAGGCGGTTTAGTAAAAAGAATTTTTTATTTTTTTGTACTCTTGGCAGTACTTTTTTTAATTTATTATATTTTTTTTGG
>JAFGGX010000003.1 GCA_016930315.1 Candidatus Buchananbacteria bacterium | reverse complement strand
CTTTTATTTTTTTCTTTTTAAGTTTTTTATTTTCCATTTTCGCACTTGGCGAATGTAATTTTGTAACCGTTTTTTATCCGCTGACCTTGGTAGTAACTAATGGTTGTTTAGTGATGTTTTTGTTGGTTCGCAGAAATAAGATCCAATAATTTTTTAAATCAATATTTTATGGAAGAAAAAGAACACAAAAATATAGGAGAAAAAAAATATGAAAACGTTGGCCCAACCGCTTGGCGGGTAGCTTATTTTCGCGCTCAGTCTGATATTAAGTATGCCGCCGAGATTTTTGCCGAGCTTGATTCAATTGTTAAGCCAACCACCTCAGCTCAAATTGAGTATATGGAAAGCAGTAAAACTTCCAATTTGGCTCCGCAATTTGAAGCCCGCTATAAACTAATTGATCTGTTGCTTGAAAAACATAAAACTAAACAAATTTTAGAAATTGCCGCGGGTTTGAGTCCGCGCGGTTTGGCGATGGCCGAAGCTGACTCTGATTTGCAATATGTCGAACTTGATTTGCCGCAGATGGCCGGTGACAAAAGAAAACTGCTGGGCAATTTATTTTCAGCTGGCCAGGCTCAAGCTCAATCCAATTTGCACATCGAAGATGGTGATGCGCTAAATTTAGATTCATTAGCGGCAGCTACCAAATATTTTGGAGACGAACCGATTTCGGTTATTCACGAGGGGCTTTTACGTTATCTAAACTTCGAGCAAAAAGCAATTGTAGCTAAAAACATTCGCTCCTTATTAGAAAAATTTGGTGGAGCCTGGATTACATCCGACATCACTTTGAAAAAAATATTGCATTATGAAAAAGAACGCGAAGACAATCGTCGGCGGATTATGGCTATTTCCGGCATTGATGTTGAAGCTAATTGTTTTGACAGCGTTGAATCGGCCTGTGATTTTTTTGATCAGCTTGGTTTCAGTGTTGAACAACATAGTTTTTTAGAAGTAATTGATCAGTTGGTTTCACCTCAAAGACAAAATATCAGCATCGATGAAGTTAAAAAGATGATTAGACATGCCGTTGTTTTTGTGATGAGGTTAAAATAAGATATCAATTTAAATTTTTTATGCGAATAGTAATTTGTGGCAGCGTGGTTTTTGCCAAAGAAATGAAAGCCGCCAAAGAGCAATTAGAAAAAATGGGCCACCAAACTGAAGTGCCTTTTTACGTTAAAAAAATTATTAGTGGCGAAGTTGATTACGACACCTACATTAAAACCAAAGAAACGGTCGGCGATACTGATTTGCGCCAAAAGGCCGATGAAGATTTGATCAAGCGCTATTATCGTTTGATTGGTCAATCCGATGCGATTTTGGTCATTAACATTGAACGCAAAGGCATTAAAAATTATATCGGCGGCAATACTTTGATGGAACTTGGTTTCGCTTATGTTTTGAATAAACCAATTTTTTTACTTAATCCAATCCCGGAAATGGGCTATAGCGATGAAATTATTGCCACTAAGCCAATTATTTTGAATGGTGATTTAACTAAAATTAAAAATGACTGATCGCAAAGACAATCAAAACGAGCTTAAACTTTCTTGGTCAGACGTGGAAAGTGATGTTTTAGCTTTGGCTGAAAAAATTAAGCAAGATTATCAGCCAGAAGTGGTGGTGATAATTGCCGAAGGTGGCTGGGTGCCCGGACGGTTACTTAAAAAATATTTATCAGCTCAATATTTTTCTTTTGGCTGTAATAATTATGATCAAAATGATAAAAAATTGTCAGCCGTAGAGATTTATCAATCAGTGCCGGCTGAAAAAATTAATGGTCGGAAAGTTTTAATTTTTGACGAAGTCGCCGATAGTGGTGAAACATTAGAAGCGGTTGTTTCTGAAATAAAAAAATATCAACCCAGCATTTTAAAATCGGCCGTTCTTTATTTAAAAAATAAATCTATTTTTCAGCCGGATTATTGGTTGAAAAATGTGGGAAAGACTTGGCTGGTTTATCCTTGGGAATAAGGGTAATTTTTGTTACCTCAGAGGCTGGCTGTAAAGATGAAATTGAGGCGATGTACGATATAATTTTAAATGGTGATTTGTCAAAAAATAGAATGATTTAAATTGTGCTCTAATATTGACCGACGGGCTTTATAGCAGTAGAATAAATGCGCATTTTGTCGTCCATTCACGCCAAAGGCTTGGGTGGACAGACATTGCGGTTTAGTGTTATAAGATAGAGTTTTTTCAGAGCGGAGGGTTCGCATAGTTGGTCTAGTGCGCGCGCTTGCCCCGCCACAATAATTCATTTTTATTGAAGGCGGGATGCCGCCAGAGGCGGCAGAAAGCTAGATTTATTAATCAGTAGTAAAATTAGGGTCCTGATAAAAACGGAAGGGTCGCATAGTGGCCTAGTGCGCGCGCTTGGAAAGCGCGTATACCGCAAGGTATCGGGAGTTCGTCAGGTCATTCGACTTGACGCCCGGTCGGATGACCGGGCGAATCAATGTTGCAATTTTTATGTATTATGTTTATTTTATATTATTGAGCAATAAAGATGTTTATAAGGGATTTACCGATAATGTTAAGCGCCGGTGGGATGAACATCGGGCCGGTAAAGTCTTGAGTACGGCTAATTGTAAGCCATAAAAATTGATCGGTTATGAAGCTTATGTTTTAAAGACAGATGCTTTACGCCGGGAAAAATTTTTAAAAACCACCGAAGGCAGAAGATTGCTTCGGCAGCAGTATAGAGATATTTTAAATAGTTAATTTTTTTAGAGCGGAGGGTTCGCATAGTTGGTCTAGTGCGCGCGCTTGGAAAGCGCGTATACCGCAAGGTATCGCGAGTTCGAATCTCGCACCCTCCGCTCTAAAAAAATCAGCCCGCCCTCTCCGCCAGAAAAATAGCCAGCTAGGCTATTTTTTGTTATATTATAAAATATGATATTTACTATTCTGGTTACAATTATTGGCCTGTGTTTGTTTGAAATTATCAGCAGTATTGATAATGCGGTAATTAATGCCCATGTTTTAAAAACCATGCCGGAAAAATACCGGCGGATTTTTTTGTTTTGGGGAATTATTTTTGCTGTGTTTGTTGTGAGAGGAATCTTGCCATTTTTAATAGTTTGGTTGGCTAACCCAGAACTCTCCATAGTTCAGGTTGTCACTTTTGTTTTTCATCCTAATCCAGAAATTGAAGGGTATGTTAATCAGTCAAAATCACTGTTGCTTTTGGGTGGCGGGGTTTATTTATTTTTTGTTTTCTTGGGTTGGCTTTTTTTGGAAGAAAAAAAGTATGCTTTTTTGGCGGAAAAATTTATGCATCGTCAGGGAATTTGGTTTTATGCAATTGCCTCAATTTTTATTACTACGGTAATTTATTTTTCTTTAAAGATTAATCCGATTTTAGCCCTTTCGGCTTCTATTGGGGCATCGGCATTTTTTATCACCGATGGTTTTAAAAAAAATGCTGAAGAACAAGAAAAAAAATTGTTAAATCCGAATTCTCATTTAAGCGCTTGGAGTAAGATTTTGTATTTAGAAATTTTGGATGCCTCTTTTTCGATTGACGGAGTAATTGGTGCTTTTGCCTTTACCATTTCAATTCCTTTGATTATTCTAGGTAACGGAATTGGGGCTTTTGTGGTCAGAGAAGTAACGGTCAAAGGAATAAATTTAATTTCTAGATTAGCTTATTTAAAAAATGGAGCGATGTATTCGGTTGGGATGCTTGGCGCTTTGATGGTTTCGGAAAGTTTTGGCAAAGAATATCCATTTTGGTTAGCACCACTGGTCACGGCATCGCTTTTGAGTCTTTTTTTATTTTTATCTTTTAGAGAAACAAAGCAGCTTAAGAATAATATGGTAAAGTAATAATTAATTAGTATCATATATGCACGACAAGATCGACAGGCAACAACTCTTCGAGGCTCGCCGTGAACAAGAATCACAGTTTACAGATGAGAATTGGATGGTTCGGGTAAATAATGAATTACATAGTAGATTTTTACCACTTAATAATAGCGAAGAGCAAAGACCAAGGCAGCATTTAGAATTGCTTGAAGAAGCATTTAGGTATTATGATGAAATTGGTGATGAATTTAATATATTTAGATTGCACTTAAAGATGGGCCATCTTGAAGAAGCTGAGCATGTAGGTCAAAATATATTAAAAAAAACCGATGAACCAAATTTTTTTAGTCATTATGCTTCTGATCCCGCCGCTATGGATGCTGCGGATATTCTTGAATTAAAAAAAGCCTACGTATTAGGTGATTTGGCTAAATATAAAAATAATTCTAGTCTAAAAGAGCAAGCAGCGACGAGGTTTATTGATTATGCGGAAAGTCAATCGCAGCGAGATGAACTGTCTGGTTATGAGGCAGCAGCACTTGCGTTTTGGCAGGCGCGCAATCTTGTTGTAAGAGAAAAACGTGATGGTATTACGGCAGAGTGTATTGTTCAGTTTAGAAAAGTGGTAGCAGACAGGGCAGAGGTCGGTGATCGTTGGTGGGAGAGCATTGCTCTACGTCAAATTGGGAAGATTTCGCCGGATTCATCTGATAGAGTTAAAGCGCTAGAACGATCGGAAGAATTGGTTGAAGAATATCAAGAGATAGGTGATTATAAAAAAGCCGCCTTATGGGCTCGTGATGTCAACGACATTAATCCTTCTCCGGAGAACTCAGCGAGAATGGAAGGACTATGGATTGAAAACATCAGTAGAATGGAAGTAGCTGGTAATACACGAGAAGTTGCTAAATCATTTTGGTCTTTGTTTAAAAGGGTTATTAAATCTGATCGTCAAAAAGCTGAAGATTATAGATTAAAAGCGATTGAATGGTATGAGAGGGTTCTAGACGAAGAAAAAGCTAAGGATCATCCAGACCCAGGTAGGGTTCGGGAATGCTATTGGGCTTTTAGTGATCTTATTCGTTAATTATAAAATTTATGAATGATCAAAAAGATTTAAGATTAATGACGGAAGATTTTTGGCAAAAAAAGTTAGGCCCGCAGCAATATAATGTTTTGCGGCAAAAAGGGACCGAGGCGCCATTTTCTGGCCAGTATTATTTAACTAAAGATAAGGGTGTTTATAAGTGTGGTGCTTGCGGTATTCAGTTGTTTGCTTCGGACATGAAGTTTGAGTCAGACTGTGGCTGGCCCAGTTTTGATAAAGCGATCCCCTGTGCGGTGGAATTTAAAGCTGACGACAGTCATGGGATGAAGCGCACGGAAGTTTTGTGCAGTAATTGTGGTTCGCATCTGGGTCATATTTTTGATGATGGCCCAACCGAAACTGGCCAACGGTACTGTATCAATTCATTGGCTTTGGATTTGCATAAAGAAGAGTAGAATGCGTAATATAAAACATATAGCATATAACATAAAAACGTATCATGTTATGTGTTGTATATTTTATTCTTTGTGTTGTTTTGCAGGTTTTTGATTTCGAATTTTTTTTAAATTTAGATAACTGATAAAAAATCCAGTCATGCCAATTATTATGTCCCAAGTTTTATCAACTAAACTTTCCGGAACAAATAAAATATTGTCCAGTAGTCGTTCAAAAACCTCATAAATTAATAACAAACAAAAAACAATCAGCCAAGCCTGATTTTTTTTATAATAAACGGCGAAAATTAAACCAAAAATTAGCCCAGAACAAAAATGGACAATTGACCAAAAGTCAATATAAATAAATTGAGTGTTGATGATTGGTTGGCGTAAAAACCATTGGATTGGTGTTTCCCAACTTGGTTTTTGAAACATAAGAATTTTTTAAATTTTTAAAAAATTCCTGAAGGTAATTAGTCAACTCTAATCAGACGATCAAAATTGAGATTGTCATTCAGATAAACTTGTTTGTCTTTATCCAAAAGCTTGAGGTTGAATCTTAAAGTATAGGTACCTTTTTTTAAGCCCCGAGGATCAAGAGTGAATTTAAATTCGCCAGTTTCGCCTGGTTTGATAGTTGTTTTATTGATTGGGACAGCAGCCACTTCTTTCCGGACCCAGTCATTTTTGTCGTAGAAAACGCTTGGTTTGTTATCATCGTTGTAAATTTCTAAAGCGGTTTTTCGGGATAGCCAAGTCGTGTCCGGACTGATATTTTTTATTCTCATGGTAATTTGGATTGGCCGCCAATTATTTTTAACTGCAACTGGAATGTTGTCTTCGATAATCTCAGCAGCTTGGTTTGGTTTGATGGTGATTAAGTTTGTGGTAATCGCAATTTTTTTATCGATGCCGTTTTGAGTCTGATAAAGACTAAAGTCTTCGTAAAGCATTCCGGTCTGATCGGCTGGCGTATTTAAAGTTAGGCTAAAGGTGGAGGTTGCGTTGCTTTCAACACTGCTTTCATTAAAATTAATTTTATCGGCAATGCCAAATGAATTGGTGGTTTGATTTTGATCGTTAGCTGTCAACCAGACTTCGCCCGATTGCCAAGTTTGCGCACTGTTATTTTTAAAAGTAATTGTTATTTTGGTTTTTGTACCGGCCAGTAAACTTAAGTTTTTCGGGTTGATACTAATAAACTCAGCTAAGTTTTCATTGATAGCTTCGTCGGGAGTAACTGGATCTTTAATTGTGTCATCAATGTAATCGATAATTTCTCCGGCTTGATACAGATTCAAAAGATCGTCAGAGACATCAACAGCGGTTTGCTTTTTATCTAAACCAAATAATTGATTAAATAAATCTTCATTTTGAATCCGCATTCTTTCACCATTTGAAATCAGGTAATATTTTCCATCGTTAATAACAAAAGTGCCGTCCGATAGTTTTAATGGTTCGCCGGTTGGATATTGTTTCATCGTTTCAACAGTGGTTGGCTCTAAAACCTGATTGGCAAATTCATTTTGGTAAACGACCAAATCAACTTGATGCTTAACACTATCTTTGATTTGCCAGATAGCGCCGGATTCATCTTTAAAAAATTTGCCTTGAGGGTAAAGGGAAGTGGCATAGATAAAAGCGCCAGAATCGTAAACTGTTAGTTGGGTTTCGGGAACTGATTTAATTTGGGTTTGATCTAAAGTGGCAAAAGTAAAATCAGTCAGCAAGGCTAGGGCTGATTGGTCAATAACCGCCCTTTTGGTTAGGCCGTCAATTAAAAATATTTGGCCGGAGAGAGATGACTTTACCAAAGTGTTATTGGTAAAATAAATTGTTGGTCCGTTTGAATAAGCGTTGATATCATCGGCCTTGGCTAAAATCGCTTGGTTGATAGAATGATCGGCTAAGAAAGTTTGTTGGTTGGCATACAAGCATTTTTGATTATCTTTGATTAACCAATAATTGTTGCCATTGGTAATAATCTGACCATCAAGGAATTTTTGGCTAGTGAAATAGCGATTCCAAATTCGCCAAAAGAGTTTGTTAGCACCAAAGCGACTGCTGATTCCGTATTCAGGCGCGTTGCCGACGTAAGGTGTATAGATATAAAGGTTAGCCGTTGCTTGGTTGGCTGGTGTAATTTTAAAACCGTCGGAGGTGGTGGTGGTTTGGCCGACGATAAAGCTAAAAGTGTTTGCCTTTTGACGATAGAGTTCTTGAGTTTCGGCTGCCGCATCGATTTGATTGTAAAAGCCACGATATTTTTCGATACAGCGATTATTATAACAACCATAACCAGTTGCCCAGTCGAGCACTTTTTGAGTGGCTTGGTCTTTACTGATTAGGGACTGCTCTTTTTCTAAGGTGGTCAGAATAAATTTTGGGTTAACGCCATGTTGTTGGGCTACTTGCCAGATCATTTCAGCCGCAGTCATTTTTTGTCCGGCGATTGTTTGAGTGTAGTTGGCCAGGACACTATTTTCTCGATTTAAAAAAACTTGAATGGCGGTTTTGCTTAAGCTGGTTTGGTTGAACAGGTCTTGATCACTGATAATATCATTTGGATTAAAATTTCTAGCCAGAGTGGTTAGCGGTGCGGTAAAAACAAAAAAAACTAATGTTAAAACCATTAGTTTCTGCCAACTTGGTTTTTGCTTAGTTTTTGTTTTTATTAAGGCTTTTTTGTTGAGTTGATTAGCCATAAAAAAATTATAACAGAACCGGAGCTTAATTTCAATGTTTATAACTTAGTTGTTGACTTTTGTTTTTTTGTGTTATAATTTGGGTATTAGTTAATTAGATTTTAAATTTTTTAAAAAATAGAAAGGAGGTGAAAATCATGAAAAAAAGACTAATTGTTAGTTTGATATTATCAACTTTTTTGTTTGCTTTTGCCATCATGCCGGTTTTTGCTCAAACGACCATAGATGTGGGTCTTAGTTATGGTACTTATACTGGGCTTGGAACTCAAGATTTACGAGCGG
>JAFGGX010000002.1 GCA_016930315.1 Candidatus Buchananbacteria bacterium | reverse complement strand
TTAGTTGGATTAATGGCCAAAATCACAATGCCAGCTAAAATGGCAATGGCTGCCACCACTAACAAAATTTCTAATAAAGTAAAACCTTTTCTTTTAAAATATGCTCGGGTCATAAATTGCCTGGTTTTAAAAAATAAATATTTAAAAATCTGCTACTTCCTGCCAAGTTACTACCTGAATGTCGGGGGTAATCTTATCAATAATGACCTTTACTTTCCTTATTACATTGCCAACCGTGCCAGTTGCTATAACGGTCCGGTCTTGACCACCCTGACTAGTAACAGTATAGCTACAGCTCCCTAATCCTAGACTTAAATTTCCACTACCGGTAAACGGGGTTGAATCACGAACTTGTTGCAAAGCCTCAGCCGCACAGGCGTTAGCCAAGGCCTTAGCCTGATTGGATTGCTGCAATACAAGGCCACTCTTGCTTAATCCTAAACCTAACGACACTAAGGATAAAACAATTACCAATCCAACCGCCCCAACTAACAAAACGCTAATCAAAGCCACATAACCTCTATTTCTGTCTAGATTATAACATTTTTTTAATTTTAATAAAAGCATGGTGAATAATTATGGCTGTCTAACCGCCGCACTAGCATAAAAAGTCCGACTAAAGTCATACTCATTACGGCCAGATGAATTAATATAAGTTAAATCAAACGAAATTCTAATTAACCCCGGCGTATCAGTTCGCGCAAGATTATAAAAACTTAAATTAGAAACAGCTACCCGAGAATTATTCAAATCAACCGCAATACCTGCTCCTTCGGTCATTCTCACTACCCCACTGTTGAGACTAAAAACGGTTGGATTATTGCCAACATTATAAGTATTTAGAGAAAGCGATGTACTATTCACTCCTTGAGTTGGTGAATTGATTATATCAGCATTGCGAATGGCTTGGGTAATAATTTGAATAATTTGCACCCCCTGTTGATCGACTTCGGCAATCACTTGATTTTTAATTCTTGATTGCAATAAAATCGACAAAAAAACAGAAATAACCAAAAGCAGAAACGAACTAATCGCTACATACAACAGTAATTCAATTAAGGTAAAACCTTTTTTATTGACCATAAGATTAAGGCAAAGCACAACAAGTATCGGCCGAGGCGCCACCGGTACAATAAACATCGCCGGCGGTTAGATGAATTTCACCATTATTACCACACTGAACAGCATTTTGCCTACAAGTACCAGCACTATAAGCTTGCTCGATTGCATAATCATTACAAGAAGCCGCGACTGAGCTGCTAGCTTGCCAATTAGTTAAATAGGTAACCAAAGAAACGCTACCTGTTCGTTGCGGATTTTGTTGCCAAGTAACATTGGCTGTAATATTTTTTCGATTAGTATCAACGGTGGAAATCACAATTTGTCGCGTAAAAATTCCAACTGTATCTTGTGAACCAGAAAATGACCAATGGTTACTTACAATTGCCAAGCCGTAATTACCATCAACTAAATTGGCAAAATCGGCATCACTAATATTACGAGCTGCTTCCAAGCCTTCTTCAGCCAAAAAAACCGCTCGCGTTCGGTTGCCGGCCAAAGCCGTTGCCTGTTCGCCATAAAGATAGGCACCAACTAAAGCAACAACTAATAACGCAAAAATTGATGAAGCTAATAACACCTCAACAATTGCAAAACCAGATTGACGATTTGATCTAAATATCATTTAATAACTAATCATTCCTTTAGAATTAATTACTATATTTTTTACATTACTAACATCAAGAGTTAAAGTAATTGTACCGGTCAATTGAGGTAGGCCGGTAAACTTAGAAAAAACAATATCAGACAATCCCGAAGGGGTAATATTGGTTGGCAGATCAGCGATTTCGTCATAACTAGTATTACGACTGCCATAACTGCTGCCCTGATAGAAAGTAATACTGTCACTTTGGATATAAACTCCCCAACTAGTATCACCATCAGAAGCTCGGGCAGCAATTTGAGCTCGTCTTAAATCCTGGACAATAGTCACCACTGCTACATCTAAATTATTTTTAGTTTGCAACGAATGATAAATTGGAATACCAATGCCGGCAATAATGGCTAACAGTGCTATTGACAACAACAGCTCCAATAAAGTAAAACCAGAGTTATTTAGCTTAATTTTTTTAGAATTAATTACCATTATTTTGAGTGATTTGGATGTAACGTTCAGATACCCACCCAGTTTTTTGATCGGGTAAAACAATTTCCACCCAGCCTGATTGCTGATCAATATAATCAAAAGCCTCACCCGGTAAAACCCTTTGAATAATTTCTCCGGCTAAAGATGGCTGACTACGAACGTTTAAATAACCCAAGCTGTTGGGTAAAACTATTAAAGTTTGAGCTGGCGTTTCGATCACTGCTGGAGTTGATGAGCCTTGAACTTGAATTAGCTCATCGGTCGTAGTGTCCAGTGATTGAAGATTGATCGGTTGGTCTTCCACAACTTGAACGACGTTAGCAGTCTCAGCATCACTAACCTGATACGTCGTGTCGAATCCACCGATCAAATTATAAATTGGCAAAATCACCGCCATGGCCACCGACACCACCCCCAGCCAAACGATTACCAACAAAATCGGCTCAAGAATAACTGAAAGATCCTTGGTGGTTGTCTCGGTTTTAACCTCATAAATTTGGCTAATTTTTAACAAAATTTTAGATAAACCACCAGACTGCTCACCAGCAAAAACTAATTGCTGAATCGGATTTGGGATCAATCGCTTTAAACGCTTATAATTTAAAAAACTTTTTTGAAAAGAATTACCATTCTCAATACTAATCGCCAACCGACGATAAAACTTTTTATACTGATAAGAGGTGGTTGCTTGGACCAAAGAATCTAAAGCTTGATTAATTGGTAAACCGGCTTTAAGCAAAGTGCCTAAAAGATAACCAAAACGAGCTAATTCAATTTCTTGAATTAACCGCTTGATCCCTGGCAAATTAAAAAGAATAACTTGGCCAATAATTTTTGTTTTCGGAAAATAAAATATTAA
>JAFGGX010000011.1 GCA_016930315.1 Candidatus Buchananbacteria bacterium | reverse complement strand
GTATTGGTTAAAAAAAATACTACCAACTAAAAGCAAAACAAAAACAATCAGGCTATAAAAAACTTTAATAATTTTTTGGTAGAAAAACATAAATCAAAAATTAATTGCCGCGATCGGTAAACTGGCAAAAAAATTAATTAGATTAATCATAGAACTCAACAAAAAATAAGCCGGCAAAAACAACCACTGACTAAATTGTGGTAAAACAAAACTCAGCAACATTGCCGCAAATCCGCTTAACATCAAAAACGGCAAAATTGGCAAAACAATCAAATTGACCAATGGGGCGATTAAAGAAACGCGGCCAAAATTAAAAATAATTAACGGCAGAGTGGTCACTTGAGCGGCCATGGTCATCTGTAAACTTTCTTTGATGCCAAAAGTTGATGGCAATTTAGAAAACCAATTTTCAAAATAAGGGCCAAAATAAATTAAGCCCAACACAGCGCAAAAAGATAACTGAAACCCAACGTCAGCCACTAAAATTTTTGGATTAATCAACAACATCACGGCAGCGGCTAACAACAAACTATTGGCTGAACGATTCAACCGACCGATGATCATCGCTAACAAATACAACCAAACCATTAACGAAGCCCGAACTGCCGAAGCCGGAAAACCAATAATGGTTAAATAAAAAATGATAAAACCGGTAATTAGCCAAAAAGCGCGACGGCGTGGCAAATACAAGGCTAAACTCAACTGCATTAAAATCGCCACAATCAAAGTAATATGCAACCCAGAAATTGCGATTAAATGGCTGGTACCGGTTAAACTAAAATTATTCTGCAAATCAGCCGGCACGCCGCGCCGCGAACCTAAAAAAATGGCCGAAAACAAACTGGCCTGCGGTTCGGGCAAGCTACGATTAATCAACTGCTGCAGTTGATCTTTAAACAAAAAAATTTTACTTAAAAACCAATCACCATAGTCTGACGCCAATAAACTAATTCGACTGTTACCACAAATTGAATAAATATTATCTTTGGCTAAATATCTTTGATAATCAAAGTCTTCAAAATTTTCCGGCTGTTTTAGCTGACAACCGATTTTTAGCAAATCACCATATTGATACGGGGCATAAAAAAAAGTGTTGACTAAAACTTTGCCGCTGACTTTTTTGTCATCAAGACTATAAACAGCAACGGTTAATTTCAGCTGATTGATCCGCTGGTCTGGCGGTTCGCAAACAATTGCTTTTAGTTCAACATTTTGTCCGTTATAAAACCAAACTTTATCTGGACTGTCTTGTGGCAAACTTATTTGATAACGCCAAATGCCAAAAATAATCAAAATAATTCCGATTATCAAAAACCGCCAAAAATTTAAGCGCCAAACAATTAAAACGAAAATTGTAACAATAGTAACGGCGACCAATAATAAAAAACTGCTGAAATAAAAAAATGATGCTAACCCAACCCCGATAATAAAACAAATTAGAAAGTAAGAAAAAATTTTAGCTTTAGAATTTAGCATAAAAATTCATATAACATAAAACACGTAACATATAACATTCACTTAAGGTTACGAATTATGCCCCAAAGCATCGCCCCAATTTCATAACTTAGATTCATTATTTTTTTATAATCATCTTTGCTTAAATAATTTTGTCTAAAAGAAAAATCTAAAAGATATTTTGCTTCTTTAAAAGAACCATAGGCAATTTCTAAAAAATTTTTATAAACTTTATCGCGACAACGACCAAAGCCTTCAATATAATTTAAAACTACCGAAAGGCCGGCACGTCTTAGCTGAGAGGTCGCGCCATATAATTCATCACTGGGGAATTTTTTACTGACTAGATAAATCAAATCAACATACTGATCTAACTTGCTTTGTAAAATATCATGATATTTCTCAGACATAATGTTCCATGTTATGTGTTACGTGCTACGTACTAAAAACAAAAGCACCCCGCAATTGGGGCGCTATGTTGATTTCTTACTAATTTTAAATTCTAACCTACGTGCCAATCTGCCAACTGGACAAATATTTCTTCTGTTCCGGGGTTAACTGATCAATACTAATACCCATCGACTTTAACTTGGCCTGAGCAATCCACTGTTCAATTTCAACCGGTACATCATAAACTTTATTTTCTAATTTACCAGCATTTTTTACCACATACTCAGTGGCTAACGCTTGGGTGGAAAAACTCATGTCCATCACCGACGCCGGATGACCTTCGGCAGCGGCTAAATTAATCAATCGCCCATCAGCTAACAAATAAATCTTTTTACCATTAGCCAAATGATATTCATCAACAAAATTTCTAACATTTTTGACTACCGATTTAGCGATTTTTTTTAAACCTATCACATCAATTTCCACATCAAAATGACCAGAGTTACAAACAATTGCGCCATCTTTCATTTTTTTGAAATGCTCCGGACGAATTACATGCAAATCACCGGTTAGAGTACAAAATAAATCACCAACGCTGGCTGCTTGAGCCATGGTAGTCACTCGAAAACCATCCATCGCCGCTTCCAATGCTTTGATTTGATCAACCTCAGTTACAATGACGTTAGCGCCCATCCCGCGCGCCCGCGAAGCAAATCCACGGCCGCACCAACCGTAACCAGCCACCACCACAGTTTTGCCGGCTAACAAAATATCGGTAGCGCGAATAATGCCATCTAAAGTCGACTGACCAGTGCCATACCGATTATCAAACATGTTTTTGGTCTGAGCGTCGTTAACTGCTACAATTGGGATTAACAATCGATTTTCTTTTTCTAACGCTTTCAAACGAATCACGCCGGTAGTGGTTTCTTCCATTGAGCCTTTAATATCTTTAACTTGATTTTTATATTTGGTGTGTAATAGCGACAACAAATCCGCGCCATCATCCATGGTTACATCTGGGCGATGTTTAATGGCAATTTCCAAATGTTTAAAATAAGTATTTTTATCTTCGCCTTTTTTGGCAAATACTTTAATACCGTCGTCTTTGACTAATGAAGCGGCTACGTCATCTTGAGTCGAAAGCGGATTGGAAGCACAAAGTAAAACATCGGCTCCGCCGGCTTTTAAAGTCCTAACCAAATTGGCGGTTTCGGCTGTGACATGCAGACAAGCCGAAATTTTTAATCCTTTCAACGGCTTGGCCTGGCTAAAACGCTTTTTAACTTGATTTAAAACGGACATGTCTTTATCCGCCCAATCAATTCTTTTTTTACCAGCTGCCGCCAGTTTAATATCTTTGATGTCGTAATTCATAATGGGTTTATTATAAACTCTGATTAAAATTTTGTCGATACCTTTTATTTAGATCGGCCCAACTAAACCGATGTGTCTGCGTGCCATATTTTTCAACTGTATAAACCGAAATCAATCCGGCGAAACGACCGACTTTTTCTAACGGCCAATTATTTACCAAGCTGTAAATCAATCCAGCCCGATAAGCATCCCCTGCTCCAGTTGGATCACAGGTGTTTTTTGGTTTAGCTGGCGGAATAATGATTTTTTTACCTTGATTATAAATTACTGAACCTTGCGCCCCTAAAGTTGTGACTAAAATTTCGACTTGACCAACTAACTGCTTTAAAGACCAGCCGGTCTTTTTTAAAGCTAAACTTAATTCATAATCATTAGAAATAAAAACTTTTGCGCCTACCAAAATTGATTTGATTTGACTGCCAGATAAAGCCGCCACCTGCTGACCTGGATCAAAAATATAATCAATTTTTTTCTGCCTGTAAATTTTTGCCAAACTAACAAAATTAACAACATTATCTGGCGCCAAAATAGCCAAACTATCTTTGGTTAATATTTTTTGATTAAGTTTGTAACTTTGAACAATTGCCCCGGGCTGGAAAGCGGTAATTTGGTTGTCGGCCTGGTCAGTAATAATATAAGCAGTAGCGGTATTTTTGTCTTTAACAATTTTTATTTCTGAAATATCAATTTTATTTTTCACTAACCATTTTTTGTAATCACTAAAATTACTACCAACGTTGGCTAAAATTGTTGGCTTAGTTCCTAACAAAGCTAAATTATAAGCAATGTTGCCAGCCGTACCGCCAAAACTAACCTGACTTTTAGGCACATAAAAAGAAACATTTAAAACATGGATTTTATCCGGCAAAATGTTGTCTTTAAAGTAGCCGGGAAAATTCATAATCTGATCATAGGCTACTGTACCGGAAACTAAAATTTTAATATTTTTCATAGTATATTTGATCTATTGACTAAAAAAAATTTATAAATTAAAATTCCACTATTCTTCTGAAAGGATTATAGATATGGACAAATCTGAATTAATGCTAATTCCTTGGTATCATTCCAGGAACGGAAGCTGGCATCGATTTGTTGACTTCGGCGGCAAGAGAAAAACAGGCCTGTTTATCATTTCGAAAGGCATCGCCCCAACTAGAGTTGAGGCAGAAAGAATTTTCAGACTATTTGACTACTTTGTCAAAATAGTCGGTAATTTCATGCATCCGAAGTCATTGCGTCAAAATGTGGATGCAATCACCATCCAAGATGGCGACAGGCCGCTGACAGCCGAACGCCTCTCTCACAAATCCATCCTCGTTCATTGAACACCCAAACTCAACTCCTTGCTCTGGCCAGACCCGAAACGGTCTGGCCTTCTTTTTTATTATAAAGCTTTAAACCAATTAATTGTCTTTTCAATTCCAGCGTCAAAATTAATCTCTGGCTGCCAATCCAAAAGCTCCTTAGCTTTGCTGGTATCAGCCAAGGTATCGTGCGGTTCAATTCTGGCTGCAATATGTTCGGAGTCAGCACTAATTTTAGCGGCTACTTCATTAACCGTGTGATTATCCCCCGCCCCAACGTTAATCACCTGACCTTGACCAACTTTAGTTGAGGTAGCAGCGGCAATATTAGCTCTAACTACGTCGGTAACAAAAGTAAAGTCACGCGTCTGAGTACCATCGCCAGTGATAGTTAATTTTTTGTCTTCTTTGTTCTGTTTTAAAAATACGGCAATCACTGTTGTATAAGCACCGGTGAATGCCATGCGCGGTCCATAAACATTAAAATAGCGTAAACTAACTGTTTCCAAACCGTACAACAACGAAAACAAACGGGCATAATGTTCACCCACGTATTTTTGCAAACCATATGGGCTCATCGGCGCGGGTAATAAATTTTCAGTCAAAGGCATCACGCTCGCGTCGCCATAAGCCGAAGAAGAGGCTGAATAAACTAAACGTTTAACTTTAGCTTCTTTGGCCGCCAGCAGCACATTCAAAGTTCCGTTGATATTAATATTATGGCTGGTGATTGGATCTTCAATTGAAAGTTGAACTCGAGGTAAAGCCGCACAATGAAAAACGTAATCAATTCCAATAAAATGCGGCTTGATTTCTTCCAAATTAGTAATATCAGCTTTAACAAACCGTGCCTTTGGGTTTAAATTTTCTTCCTTGCCGGTTGAAAGATTATCTAAAACTGTTACTTCATATCCTTGGCTAATTAATTCATCAGTTAGATTTGAGCCGATAAAACCAGCCCCGCCAGTGACTAATGCTTTCATAATTTTAGTTTACTATTAATAAACAATATTAGTTTTTAATCATGAATTTTGAAACTCGAATTTTGAATCAATTTTTAATGAATTAATTATTTAAATATTATGATTTCAATCAAAATTGATAAATTCAAAATTAAAAAATTCTAAACTTACAATGTTAAATATTTAAAACCTAAATTTTCCGCTTCTTTTTTGTTGTAAATTTGTTTTAAATCAAATAAAACTGCCCGATCTTTGCACATTGTTTTGAGCTCAGACAGCTCAATTGATTTAAACTGGTCGTGTGGTACTAGACACATAATTGCATCAAGGTTTTGCCAATCTTTTTTCTCTGAGTGTGATAATCCAAAAATACTTTCAGATTCGCCGTTAATAGCGAAAGGGTCGGTAGCAAAAACGGTGGCGCCAGCTGATTTTAAGTTGGTAATCACATCCTTGACTTTTGAATTACGAAAATCATTCACATTCTCTTTGAATGTCAAACCCATAACTAAAATCCTCGGCGCGGAATCCTCTAGATTGTTCAAAACTTTTTTAGCCACAAAGCCGGCCATTGCGTCATTCAAATTCCGACCAGCTAAAATCACTTTTGGCTCATAGCCCAATTGTTGAGCTCGATAAGTCAAATAATACGGATCAACCCCAATGCAATGCCCACCAACCAAACCAGGCAAATATTTATGAAAATTCCATTTAGTGCCAGCCGCTTCAATTACCTCTTGAGTATTAATATCTAATTTTTCAAAGATTAAAGCCAATTCATTCATTAGGGCAATATTCAAATCACGTTGAATATTTTCAATTACTTTGGCCGCTTCAGCAGTTTTAATGTTTGGCG
The DNA here is from genome assembly GCA_016930315.1 of Candidatus Buchananbacteria bacterium. Classification (GTDB taxonomy): domain Bacteria; phylum Patescibacteriota; class Patescibacteriia; order Buchananbacterales; family UBA6539; genus JAFGGX01. Next base: position 33,847 of record JAFGGX010000011.1, on the reverse strand, counting down.
CTCGATGCACTCCAGCCTTACAAACTAAGCCATACACGCTAGCTACTTTTTCTAAAGTATCTTGGTCTTGGCCAGAAACGACTTTAATAATTTTATCAATCGTGTGTTGCTTATCTCCCGGATTAACTCTTTCTGGCGAATAACCAATTTTAAAGTCAACGCCATTTTTTAAACCCGATTCTTTTTCTAAAATTGGTAAACAAATTTCCTCAGTTACTCCCGGATAAACCGTTGATTCATAAACCACGGTCGAACCGGCTTTTAAATTTCGGCCTACAATTTTTGAAGCACTTTCCACCAAACTTAAATCCGGCTTTTTAGTTTCCTCGTAGATTGGAGTTGGCACCGCCACAATAATAAAATTAGCTTCGGAAATTTTTTTAGAATCAGCCGTAAATTCAATATCCGTTTTTTTTATTTCTTCATCCCCCACTTCGCGGGTTGGATCAATACCCTTGTTTAACTTACTAATCTTTTCTTCGCTGATATCAAAACCAACTACTTTAATATCTGTGACTTTGGAAAATTCAACTGCCAATGGCAAGCCAACATAACCTAAACCAACCACGCAAATTTTTACTTCATTTAAATTCATAGAACTTTTTTAAAATATTCAATCGTTTTTATTAAACCAGCCTCCAAATCAACTTGTGGTTGCCAGTTCAACTTTTCTTTGGCTAAACTAATATCGGGTTTTCGTTGCCTTGGGTCATCTTGAGGCAATGGTTGATAAATAATTTTTGATCGACTGCCAGTCAAACTAATTATTTTGTTGGCCAGCTCTTTGATGGTGAATTCACCCGGATTACCCAAATTAACCGGCCCGGTCCAGTTATTAGTTTCCATCATTTTTATCAATCCGTCAACTAAATCGGAAACATAACAAAATGACCTTGTTTGTTCACCTTGGCCGTAAACGGTGATATCTTGATTATTTAAAGCCTGAACAATAAAATTAGACACTACGCGACCATCATCTTCGGACATATTCGGTCCATAAGTGTTAAAAATTCTCACCACCCGAATTGGAATATTGGATTGGCGGTGGTAATCAAAAAAAACCGTTTCGGCACATCTTTTGCCTTCGTCATAACAGGCCCGAGGACCAATCGGGTTGACATTGCCCCGATAACTTTCAACTTGAGGATGAACATCTGGATCACCATAAACTTCTGAGGTTGATGTTTGCAAAACCTTGATACCCCCTAATTTTTTTGACAATTCTAAACAATTAATCGCCCCCAAGATATTAATTTTAATGGTTTCGATCCGATTTTTTTGATAATTAATTGGTGAGGCCGGACAAGCTAGATTATAGATTTGATCAACTGACGATTCAAAAGGAATGGTTACGTCGTGCTCCAATAAACTAAAATTTGAATTAGCTAAAAACTGATTAATGTTTTCTTTTCGACCAGTATAAAAATTATCCAGACAAACAACCTGATTGCCAGCGGCTAATAATTTTTCAATCAAATGCGAGCCAACAAATCCCGCTCCACCCGTCACTAAAATTTTCATAATTTATTTTTGATTAATATATTTTAAATAACTTTCGACAAACTCATCAATTTGGCCATCTAACACTGAATCCGGATCCGGACTGCTAAAATCGGTTCGATGATCCTTAACTAATTTGTAGGGTTGCAAAACGTAAGAACGAATCTGATTGCCCCACTCGGCTAATAAAACTTCCCCGCGAATTTTTTGAATCTCAGCCAGACGCTGTTCTTCTTGCAGCTTAGCTAATTTTGACTTCAAATGTTTAATCGCCATTTGCCGATTTTGCACTTGCGACCGCTCGTTTTGGCACTTAACTACAATCCCGGTAGGCAGATGAGTAATTCGCACAGCTGAGTCGGTCGTGTTCACGCTTTGGCCGCCATGGCCGCCAGCCCGCATTGTTTCAATTTTTAAATCTTCATCTTTTAAATCAACCTGGTCATTATCATCAATTTCGGGAATTACTTCAACTAAAGCAAAAGAGGTGTGCCGCATTTTTTCTGCATCGAATGGCGAAATTCTAACCAACCGATGAACGCCGGCTTCTGATTTTAAATAACCAAAAGCGCGATAGCCTTTAATTTCTAAGGTAACATTTTTAATCCCCGCCTCGTTACCTCGGCTTTCGTCAATAATAGTGGCCGTAAAATTTTTCCGTTCACAATAACGTAAATACATTCGCAACAGCATCTCGGCCCAGTCTTGAGCTTCTACCCCGCCCGAACCAGAATGAATGGTTAAAATCGCGTTATTAGTGTCGTGCGGTGCCGAAAAGAAAACAGCCAATTCCAGCTGTTCAAATTCATTTTTTAATTTATTTACTTCACTAACCAATTCCGCTTCTAAATTATCATCATTACTGCTGCTTGCCAAAACGAACAAATCATCAACTTCACTTTTTAACTGCTGCCAACGATTTAATTCCGATCTTAAATTTTCACATTCCTGGCTAATGATTTTGGCACGATTTTGATCCTGCCAAAAATCCGGCTGGTTCATCAACTTTTCTAAATCTTTTATTTTTTTACTTTGACTATCAAGGTCAAAGTAACCCCCAAGTCTTGGAGATCTTTTCTTTTAGTTCTTCAAGTTGATTAATAATTTCTTTCATATTTTTATCGACTAACACAACCTAATTTTTGATTAAATTTTTTGTTTTGGCCGTTCTGATCGCAAAGACAAAAATTACCTAAATTACTCCGATGCCAAACCCCGCCGGTAGTTTGGCATAAATTCTTTTCTGCTTGGATTTGTTTAGCTTCCACTGCAGAAATTTGTTGGCACTCTTTAAATTCTAGTTGCTTACAGCTCGGACAGGTTGGCGCATAAATTCCCTGACAGTAGTCTCGATTATAACAATCATTTTCATCAACAATATTACCGCAAACCGTAATTTTGGCGACATAATCAGAAACAACTTTATCGGTTTTGGTTTGATAAATATAAACAAAAAGAACCGCCAAGCCGGCAATAACAATAAAAATGGTAAAATTTAATGCCTGTCGTGATTTCATATTTTTAAATCAGTTAATTTCTATAACTTTTTTAAATTATCTAAACTGTTGGCCAATATTAATAACGCCTTGCAATGGTTCAACAAAATCCTTAATTGCCGGCGGTAAATAAATTACACCTAAAGCAATCACTATTAAAATTGCTAAAATTTTTAAAGTCGACCAAACCTGCTGCCAAATCACCCAGCGATAAACCCAGTTAAGCTTTTTTAAAACTAGCTGATTTGATTCGATGGTTTCTCGTAAAATCTTTTTTAACTCCTGCTGGTCATCGGCAATACTATTAACCTTTTGACCGACTTTAGCTTGGTTGGTGGTACTTTTTTGAGGCATAAAATAAAATTATTATCTAGAAAAATTATACAATATTTTAACCAAAATTAAAAGCCTATTTGATAAAAAACAGGCTTTTACTATTTAGACATAATTTACCACAGAAAAAACACTCTCATCCTATCCAATACTGAACTCCAAAAAACAGATTATTCCCAATCTAAATTACCGCTGGTTTGATATTCGTTAACTCGAGTTTCAAAAAAATTCTTCTCTTTCCTAAGATCAATTACTTCACTCATCCAAGGGAAAGGATTTTCCGAACCATAAACCTTTTCTAAACCAATCCGCTCCAGCCGACGATCAGCAATATATTCTAAATACTGTCTAATTACATCGGCTCGCAGGCCCAAAATGCCATGAGGTAAAGAATCCTTGGCATATTCGAATTCTAACTCCACGCCTTTTTTAATGTCGGCGGTAATTTTAGCTCTAAATTCAGCAGTCCAAATCTCTGGATTTTCGGCCACAATGGTATTAATCAAATCAGCCCCAAAAGCTAAATGCACTGATTCATCACGTAAAATAAATTGAAACTGCTCACCGACACCAACCATCTTATTTTGACGCATCAATGACAACATCATCACAAACCCAGCATAGAAAAAAATCCCTTCCATAATCACATAATAACCAACCAAATCGTGAACAAACCGCTGAATATTTTCTTTACCTTCAGTTTTAAAATTTGGATCTAAAACCGACTTAGTCATATCAACCACAAAATCATCTTTGGCTTTGATGCTCGGGATGGTTAAATACATATTGTAGACTTCATCCGGATCCAAGCCCAATGAATCGCAACAATAAAGAAAAGTTTCGGTATGAACCGCTTCTTCATAACCTTGACGCAACAGATATTGGCGACATTCTGGGTTAGTAACGTGGCGATAAATCGCTAAAACAATATTATTAGCCGTTAAACTTTCGGCGGTGGAAAAAAAACCTAGATTCCACATGATCATTCGCCGCTCATCTTCACTTAAGCCATTAGACCCCTGACGCTTCCAAAATTCAATGTCAGCTTGCATCGGCACTTCTTCGGGCACCCAATTATTAGCCACCCCATTTTTATAATGCTCTCTGGCCCATTGATAAGTTAAAGGCAAAATCTTATTTGGATCAGTGCTTGAGTTGTTAATTATTCCTTTGGCCATAAACTTAAGCGTTAATTGTTAATAGTCAATTGTAAATTGTTATTACTGACACGCTTCGCAAGTTGGGTCAGCAATTTTGCATAGCTTCACTCCCCCAACGCTACCCACCGTTGCTGTATCTGGCTGAGCAATTGGGGTAACGATTGGCTCAGTAACTTTTACTTCGACTGAAATTTTTTCCTGGCTAGAAACCGATGACATGCTGTTTTGTTTCTTTAGTTCAATGGTACTTTTTTCAACGGCAGTAGCCCCCAAACTTCTTAGATAATATGTGGTTTTTAAACCCATCGCCCAGGCGTATTGATACATATCCGAAATCTTTTTGCCTGAGTGGCCTTTAACAAACAAATTCAATGATTGGCTCTGATCAATCCATTTGCCACGATAGGCCGCATTTTTAATTAACCATTCTGGTTCAATATCAAAAACTTCTTTATATTTATCTTTTAATTCACGAGGAATTCGACTAACCGCTTCAATGTTGCCGTCATTACCTTTAATTTCTTCCAATAAAGACCGGCTCCACAAACCTAATTTTTTCAAATCTTCAATCAAATAATGATTAACTACTGTGAATTCACCGCTCATGTTGGATTTAACATAAACATTTTTGTAGATTGGTTCAATGGTTGGAAAACAACCGGCAATGTTAGCGATCGTAGCAGTCGGCGCCACGGCCATACAATTTGAATTACGCATTCCGTTTTGTTTAACCAATTTTTTAACTGGCGACCAATCTAGCCTAGAAATTCGATCAACTAAAATCTTTTCGCCTCTTTGTTCTTCCAACAAGTCTAAGGTGTCGAGCGGAAAAATACCGCGATCCCATTTTGAACCGGCAAAACTTTCGTAAGCACCCCTCTCACCAGCCAATTCAGCTGAAGTTTGAATCGCATAATAAGAAATTACTTCCTGACAATAATCGGCAAATTCAACACTCTGATTCGAATCAAAATCAATATTGCTTAGATAAAGGGCGTCTTGAAAACCCATTACTCCCAACCCAACCGGCCGATGCTTAAAGTTAGAATTTTTTGCTTCGATAGTTGGATAAAAATTTACGTCAATCACATTATCTAATATCCGCATCGCTTTAGTAACTGTGTCTTTAAGCAATTCGATATCCAACTGGTGATTATTAATATGACGCGCTAAGTTCACTGACCCTAAATTACACACAGCCGTTTCGGTGTCTGAAGTATTTAAAGTAATTTCGGTACATAAATTTGAGCTATGAACGACCCCAACGTGATCTTGAGGCGACCGAATGTTACTAGGATCTTTCCAAGTCATCCATGGATGGCCGGTTTCAAAAATCATCATAATCATTTTTTTCCACAAGGCTTTGGCTTTAACCACTTTGTGCATCCGCAACTGGCCGTCTTTGGCCATTTGTTCATATTTTAAATATTGCTGATCAAATTTTTTACCATAAATATGATGCAAATCCGGCACTTCTTCTGGTGAAAGCAAAGTCCAATCACCATCGTTAATTACTCGTTTCATAAACAAATCGGGAATCCAACTGGCAATATTCATATCATGAGTCCGGCGTCTTTCGTCGCCAGTATTTTTACGCAATTCCAAAAAATCTTCAAAGTCCAAATGCCAAACTTCCATATAGGCGCAAGTCGCTCCTCGGCGCCGGCCACTGCGATTAATCGCCACAGTGGTGTCGTTGGCAATTTTTAAAAATGGAATCGCTCCTTGGCTTTCAACTCCCGTGCCTTTAATCAAAGCACCGGTAGCTCGTAAATTAGTCCAATCGTTAGCCACTCCACCAGACCATTTAGACAACTGGGCATTATCACCAATACATTTGAAAATATGGTCTAAAGAATCATCAATAGTGGTTAAATAACACGAACTTAACTGAGGATGGACTGTGCCAGAATGAAACAAAGTCGGCGTTGAGGGCACAAATCGTAAAGTCGACATCACTTCATAGAAACTAGCCACTTTTTCTTCCTTGTCTTTTTCATTAAAAGACAACCCCATCGCTACTCTCATCCAAAAAGCCTGCGGGGTTTCTAAAACATTTTTAGTAATCGGGTCGGAAATAAAATAACGATCGACTAAAGTTTGAGCGCCTAAGTAATAAAACAAATCATCGCGATCGATTTTTAAATTCTGACTGATTTTTTCCAAATCAAAATCAAGCATCTTTTCATCAAGCCGACCAATTTCAACTGCGTGTTTAATGTTATCAATAAACGCCTGACGATATTGGGTATCAAGTTTGGTAAAATTAATTTTTTCTGGACCAATGACTTCTTTATACAAATCGCTAAAAAGCAACCGAGCAGCCAACTTAGAATAAGCCTGATCAAATTCAATCAAACTCCTAGCCGACATAATCAAGGCCTTATGAATTTCTTTAGTGGCAATGCCGTCAAACAAATTGGCTTCGGCTAAAGTAACCACCTGATCTAAATCAATAATGCCTTCAATCCCCTTAGTGGCCCAGCTTAAAGATTTTCTAATTTTTTGGCTGGAAAATTTTTCTTTTTTGCCCGACCGTTTGACCACAAAAAGATCATTGTGCTCAATTTTTTCTAAAACTTCTTCTTTTTCCACCTGCCTATTTTTAGCATGTTCATAACGATAAATAATATAAGATTTTGCAACCGCAAAAAAACCCGCCTCCATCAAGATTTTTTCAACTGCATTTTGGACATCTTCAACCGACGGACTGCTTTCAGAAAACTTAGCGTCGATAATTGCCACCACCTGATCGGTGATAGCATCCAAAACCTCTTGACTAACGTTGGTGTTAGTAGCGTTGAACGCTTTTTGGATTGCGAGATTAATTTTAGCTGGTTGAAAAACAACCAGTTCCCCATTTCTTTTTTTGATTTGTCTTTCCATATTTCACAAACCTCCTTTATTGAATTAGGAAAGCAAACGCGAATTTCTAATATTATCTATTTTGAAGCTCGATTGGCCTTCCAATTATATTGATAAAATTTTGTAAAGATAATTAACTAATATTGTGGTTAAAAAAAACCACAATACCTAAGTGGTTTTTCTATAATTTAAAAAAATCTACTTTCACTACCCCAATCTTTTAGATTAGGGGCTCAACGACGGGTAATATTTATTATATGCTATTTTTAAAAAGCCAGCAAGCCCCAATTTTTAAGCTAAATTTAAATCTATTTCATTTTCTTTCGAATGAAAGCCGGAATTTCTAGCTCTTCATCCTCGGGAGTTTTTTCTAACTCTTCAACTAAATTATTTTTAGATTCTTTTTTTTGTAATCTCTTAAAATCATCTTTTTGCTCTAGGGCAACTCTTTTTTCAACCAATTTTGCAGGCGGTTCGTAATGCTGCTCGACTGATTGATTAGATTCATGCTTATTAGCATTAGATCGAGCCGAAAAACCAGTCGCCACCACTGTAATTTTAACTTCGTCTTTCATGTCATTATTAATAACAGCGCCAAATATTACCTTGGCATTGTCGTCAGCTGATTGAGTAATAATTTTAGCTGCCTCATTAACTTCATGCATAGTCATTGATGGACCACCAACCACACTGAACAATATCCCTTTAGCTCCCTCAATTGCCAATTCAAGCAACGGGCTAGAAATGGCGGCTTTAGCCGCTTCCACTGCTCGATTTTCACCCGCTCCTTGACCAATCCCCATTAAGGCGGAACCGGTTTCGCGCATAATTGTTCTAACATCAGCAAAGTCAACATTAATCAAACCCGGCATGGTAATTAATTCGGCAATACCCTGGACTCCCTGCTGCAAAACATCGTCACAAATAGTAAAAGCTTCGAGTAATGAGGTTTTTTTATCAATAATCTGCAACAACCGATCATTAGGAATAGTCACAATTGCATCAACACTTTCTTTTAAATCTTCTAAGGCTCGCTCGGCAATCTCACGTCGTTGCGCCCCTTCAAAAGAGAAAGGTTTGGTAACAACAGCGATAGTCAAAGCACCAGAATCTTTGGCAATACTTGCCACTACCGGACCGGCACCGCTACCGGTACCACCACCTAAGCCACAAGTAATAAAAACCATGTCTGATCCTTTTAAGACATCACGAATTTCATTCTGGCTTTCCTCAGCGGCTTTTAGACCAACGCCAGGATCCATCCCAGCCCCCAAGCCACGAGTGGTCACTTTACCAATATGCAGTTTATTTTTGGCCAATGAGTGATGTAAGGCTTGGACGTCAGTATTGATCGCTAAAAAATCAACGCCTTTAATTTTTGCATTGATCATGCGGTTTATCGCACTGCCGCCGGAGCCACCGACGCCAACTACTTTAATTTTTGCAAAAGTTTCAATTTCTGGTTTGATTTCTGCCATATGATAGATTAGGGAATGATTTTTTTAAATATTTTTTTAATTTGACTGCTAGCTGATTTAAAATTAAATATTTTACCAACCGCGCCCCCAATACCTCCTCGATTCTGCTGACCGCCTAATTGATTACCCCATAGCACCAAACCAATAGCGGTGGTAAACGCCGGATCGGTTGCTTTGTCTAAAACTGAATTTATATTGTGACCTTGAACGATAGTGGCTGGTAACCGTAAATGCTTTTTAGCCAAATCAACTAATTCTGGCAATTTTGATCCACCGCCGGTTAAAACTACACCGGCTGGCAATTTGCCACTACGATCAATTTTTTGCAATTCTTTATCAATTTTTTCAAAAATTTCTTCAACTCGAGCTTCGATGATTTCGGCCACATACTTACGAGAAATTAAATTACTTTCCTCCCCTTCCATTTCACCAATATCAATTTCATCTCGTTTACTGGCCTTAGCAGAAATAGCCGAACCATATTCTAATTTAATTTTTTCAGCGCTATCGATTGAAATTCTTAAACCAATAGCAATGTCTGAGGTAATATGATCAGAACCAACTGGCAAAACGGCTGTGTGTAAAACATCGCCTTCTTCAAAAACCACCAGGCTGGTAGTTGACCCGCCGATATTAATTACCACTACTCCTAAATCTTTTTGGCGACTAGAGACCGACGCTTCGGCGGTAGCTAAAATTGAAAAAACTAAATCTTCGATTTCGATCCCAGTCCGATAAACTGCTTTGGTTAAATTTTTAATCTGTGAACTTAAACCCTGAATAATTTGAGTATCAACTTCGACCCTGACACCGTTCATGCCAACCGGATCTTTGATCCCCGACTGACCATCAACGGTAAAACTGCGAGGAATCACGTGTAAAATTTCATAATTCGGCGGGGTGGCCACGGTTCTGGCTGCTTCAACAGCCCGCTCAACATCTGATTCAGTAATTTCACCGTCAGACCGAGCGACTGCCACTACCCCTTTGCTTTCTTGAGAGGTAATGTGACTACCAGAAATACCCACCCAAGCACTATTGATGGGCAGGCCGATCATCCGTTCGGCTTTTTCAATGCAAGCAGAAATTGCCGACACGGCATCTTCAATACTAGATATTACCCCTCGATTAATGCCTTCGGCTGGACTTTGGGCTAAACCAATAATATGGACTGCCTCATTAGCGTCACCCGATCTCTGACCAACTGCCAAACGCACCATCGAAGAACCAATATCTAAACCGGCAATTATTTCTTGTTCTGACATATAAAAAAATGAAACTTTACTACGCTTATTTTAACACAATTAGATTAATTAGGCAATCAATCACTGAATACTTTATCCTCAATTGCTTCCATCACCGCTGCTTGTTTATCTTTAATGTGATCATAACCCAATAAATGCAGCAATCCATGGACAAACAACCTTGCCACTTCTGCCTTGATTGGCATACTGGCAACTTTTGCCTGTTTAACAGCAATCGGATAACAGATAAGTACTTCTCCTAAGTAGCCATTATCAACCTGAACAAATTTTGTGTTCTTTAAATCAATTTCAGCAAAACTTAAAACATTAGTTGCTTTTTTCTTTCCCCTTGACTGATAATTGATTTTTTTCATCTCAGCCTCACCAATAATTGCTACCGAAACTTTAAAGTTACCCCTTAAGCCTACTACTTTAGATACCTTTTTGATCCAAGACTCAAAAAATGATGTGGGCAACCGACTGCCAGTGGACTGATTAATTTCCAACTCAATCATAAAAATTACTGAGTAGCTAATTTAAAACTATTGAGCATCACATTAAAAGTAGTCAAAAAATTAATTTGCTTAGCCTGACTTAGATTATAAGATAAAAAATAAATATAATCTGGAGTTTGTAAATCAGCCAGATAATATTTTAATTTATCATTTGATCTTAAGCCATACAAATTATTAATTTTAATTGAGCCAACTGTTGCACCAGCATTTGGAAATTGTTGATTAAACCAATTAGAAACGCTTAATTTGTCGGCATTATTAATTTTTACTAACTGAACAAATGTACCATCACCAGCCTGAAAAATAACGTCATCACCACTTTTTTTAACCAACCAACTGGTCGGATAAATTAAACTATAACCATTACCTTGATAAGCGCCAAATAAACCAGAGGCATCTAAACTAAGTTGCGGCTTTAACGGATCATAGTTGTTGACCAATTCATTACCGTCTGAATAACCATCCCCATCGGTGTCTGAGTTAGCCGGGTTGGTGCCATAGAGACTTTCTTCTGCGTCAGACAATTTATCCCCATCCTGATCTGGCCCTGCCTGAGGAATTTGATCAGTAATATTAATATTGATATTTTGATTTTGATTAACAACCGGCAGCGGATTAACTAAATTATCCGTTGAGGAGCTGACATCAGTATTAACATTTTGATTGCTGTTGATATTTTGATTAATAGCCTGATTAATCGGTTGATTAGAGTTAAGCTGAGTATTTTGATTGGTAGTATTTGCCTGGTTGACTGCTACCGGTTGACTGGCTGGTGTATTAAAAAACAAAAAATATACGCCAACTGACAAACCAATAACGACTACCAAAACAATCGGGATAATAACCAACCAGTGAATCTTTTTTTTCTCTACCGTTTGGTAAAAACGCTGAGGCATCACATGGACTTGAGCGGCAACATTGGCATCAAAATCAACAGCTAACGGCGGTTGGTTGCTTTTAATATTTTTTTTCTTTTTACCAAACATCTTTATATCCAATAATTAAAATTAAGGTTGAACTAATTTACCTGGCCCTTTTGGATCATAGCCATTTTGAACCTCGCTGCCATCATTAAAACCATCGCCATCGGTATCTGGATTATTAGGATCAGTTTTATAAAATTTTATTTCATCGTTATCGGTTAACCCATCACCGTCAGTATCAGCCGACAGCGGATCAGTCCCATAGACTGCTTCTTGTTCGTCGGTTAGGCCATCTTTATCACTGTCCAATGGTTGAATAGCAGATGGTTGACCTTGATTATTGACAGCTGGCTGATTATTTTCAACCTGATTAACGTCCTGAGGAGTTTGTGGTTGACTATCTTGATTAGTCTGAGGCTGATTATTAACAACAGCACCAGGCTGGGAGAAAAATCGCTGGTAAGCATAAAAACTAGCCCAAGCTAAAATAGCAACAATTAAAATTAAAATTACTAAAATGATTACTTTTTTAAAACGTTGAAAAAATGGTTCAGTCGGCCTAGCTTTTGGCTCTGGCGGCATAGCCGCAACTGGTGGCATTTCCAAATCAGAGGGTTTAGTTGGCCGTTCAACATTTTTGACCGGATCAATCTCCGATAAAATATCTTCTGGCTCATGAGAGGCTTTGGTTTGAGCCATGCCTGGCAAATTATTTGGCGGTTGAGGTGGTTGATTTAATGATTGACCCTGACTTTGGTTGGTTTGGGGTTTTTGTTCATCAAACATATTAGAATTTTATTAATAAATTAATTGTTAATATATTCATAATAACCATAAGTTGACAATTTTGTCACTGGCTTTTCAAAACTAAACTCATGGACTGAGCCATCGGTCGCCCCAAAATAAGAGGCCGGTTTGGTTTCGATCGCACCTAAATTCCACAGTTGATCATCACCTCTAATCCAATTAATATAAGAAATTTCCGGTTCATCTTCAACTAATCTAAAGCGGCTAGCTGGGACTGGCAAATCAATATCCCACTGACCAATATTTTGGATGCCAGATTTTTTATAAATTGCTCGACCAACCGTTTGCCAACTACCCGCGATAAAAGCGTCGATTCTTGGACATTCAGCAATGCTGCCGGTATAATTATAGATTTTATCGGTAACAATATTGGCCGAATCGGTGACAGCTAAATCAACTTTGACTATTCCTCCGCCATGGTCATTGCCATCAACATTAAAAGTACAATCATAACTAGGGCTGGCACCTTGAATATAACTAGCAACCGAGCTAACCGTCGGAGTATAGTTATTACCGCAATTAGCAACCAATCCAATGTTTTTAGTTACATCCATCGACCAAGAAGAAATTAAATTTGTCCCGGCATTAGCATCCATCATCACTCCATAATTACCATCTGGCAACGCTGAAGCAAAATTCTGATCAGGCAAATACACATTGCCGGTTGATAAATTGATGACTCGTAGATTGGCTGTTGGAGGATTGGCAGGCGTTGGATCAGGAGCACCTGAGCAGTCTGGATCAGATGAATCAACTAAACCGTTACAATTGTTATCAATACCATCACTACAATTATTTTCACTCCCCCGACAGGCCCAATCGGCACCATCAATACAACCATTAGCATTATTATCGACCAAATCACTGCACCAATCTTCAACTGGACAATCAACTGGACAATTTTCACCATAAGCACAATAACCATCACCACAAGCACTTGGCGGTGGTGGAGTATTAGAACTATATTGACACATATCAGCCACACAGCTAGTACCCAAGCCCGTTCGAGCCGACCAAGGATAAATATCTTTTGCCAGCCCATGAGTTCCCCAGCCTACGTTTTTATACCAGACTCGATTACCGCTAAATATTTTCATTGAGACCCCGTTGAATTCTGGAGTAAAGGCAGTCACCCCACCCCCTTCCCATGGCTTGAGACCATCAACGGTTGGAGCATTTGACCATAGTTGATCTAGCCTGCCTGTTAAAGTTGGATCATAATCTCCATTCACAAAATCAAAAAACCAAATTTTATCTTTACTGATTATCCAACCAAAATCAAGTGTTTCACCAGCTGCCGTAATTCCAGCATCATCCCAAGGGTATTTACCGTCAATTGGTGGCGGCACCATAGAACCAGGATTTTTCATTACGTCTTCGACTTTTCCAGTTCCCAAAACACCAGGGACTATATAATCAGTAACCCAATTTAAATTTTTTAAATCATCATTGTTCGGAACCCAAGAATTAACTAACAAATTAAGATTCGGGATCCAAGAACCTTGAACGCTCCACATCTTATTCCCGCTGTATATAAAAGTCCAATCATATCTTTGATTAATGGCGGTAATACCAGCATCATCCCAAGGGTATTTACCATCAATCATCGGAACTGGATTCTGATTGTTTGCATCCTTAACTAAATCCTTAAAATAACCACTTCGACCGCTCGACTCTGGCAACCAAGCGCCGTCATAATAAGTATACATCCGATCTTTAGAAAAAATCATAGTAAAAGGACCTTCGGTAAAAACAGCTGTTATACCAGCACAGTCGCTATTACTACAACATTGAGCACTAGGATCACATAAATCACAAATATCACCATACAAATCACCATCCGTATCAATCTGACTAGGGTTACTGCAAGAAATCACCACACTCGATAAGTCTGGATCATAACAATTTAAAGCCACCCCAGATGGACCACCCGGACAATTATCTAAATCAATTGAAGAAAAGCTGCTGGCCGGTGGCTGACAAGCTTGAAAATGTTGCTTTTGATTGGTGGTCAAAACATTTTCAGTTGTTGGATCAGAGCTGTTAGTATAAAAAGGCCAATCGCCAAAACCGTCTTTGTCATAATCAATACAAAAATCAGCGATGTATCCAGTTCCATCATTATCATAATCTTCTTGACCTGGATTATAAGTAATCAAGCTAGACAAGCCGGGGATGCCGGTCTGGGTAACACTACCCATATCCAAACAAGTGGCGGTCTGACCAGCCGGTAAATTAGAAAAACTACCTGAACAATCAGCGCCAGCGATACTGCAAGTAACACTCGGATTTGGCAAAATGGTGATATTGCCGATCTCAGATAAATTAGCTCCAGCGGCCGAAACAACACAATAACGATAATGATCATTGCTTATTAAACTTGTCTGACCAATCACCGCTTTAACATTATCTTCCGGACAAGTATTATGACTGGTATCAAGATCCCATTTACCATCATAATCTAAATCAGTACATGGATCACAGGCGTCACCGATACCGTCTTGGTCAGCGTCACATTGACCATTAGTATAAACATTATAATTACTAATACAGGTCTCCCCTCTTGGGTTGGGAACAGTTCGACAAATATCCGTTTCGTCACAAACCCCATCAGTATCTCTATCACCACTGCAATTTGGATCGCAGGCGTCACCGATTCCATTGTTATCTGAATCCCTTTGTGACGGATTAGAAACTAATTGACAATTATCTTCATAATCACAAATGCCATCTTGATCGGTGTCGCTGTCTCCGGCCCAATCATCGCAACTGCCACCAATGGCCTGAGCGCTAATTTCAAAATTAAGCAACTGACATTGATTATTTTCAACCCCGATTAGTGGTAACTGATACAAATCATTAACCGGCCGAGTTCGCCAACTACCCGGGCCATGATATTCAAAATTTGAATAAAGCTCATAGGCCTGCCCAGCGTTAGATGACCGATAACCATAAATATAAGCGTCGTCTGGACACAAAAATCTTTCACTGGCCTGATTCCAACAACTTGGATTATCAGCCGGACAACCGATTGCTTGATTGATTGGATCGCTGGTAACGCCGCCGATTGCCGACCCAAAGGTTTGAGTCCAAGACGGCCAAATTGATAGAGTCGTGCTGGCCACAAACGTACCGCTGTTTAAAATTGGATAGCTGCCATTGTTACTATAATAACTATTTAAGCCCAGCTGAACTTGACGTAAATCACCAAATCTTTTAGCGTCTCGAATCAACTGATCTTTTGGCGCCTGACAATTCAAATCCGGGCAATCAAAATTACTTTGGCAATAAATCGGCTGACAAGCCAGGGCAACACAAACTTGATTAGCCTCCGACCACAAGCAACCAGCCGTCTGAGTTTTAGCGTTACAGCTATCTTGATTGGTTAAAGTTGAACAATAAGAAAAATTAGAAGCACCAATTTGATCAATGCGTTGGTCAACGGTTGTCGAAGGTCCACAACTAATATTAGTACCGGCAAAATTGCCAATTGTAGCACAAATTCTTGGGTTATAATTAATATCAGAGTTAAACGACCAGACCCCATTTTGTTGATTTGGATCTAAAATCCGTTTGAATATTTCGGTAGTCTGGCTGTTTGCTCCTTGACTGTAAGATAATAAATAAATATTAGAATACAAATCACCGGCTCTTCTATTAGTAGCGCCAACATAAATCGTACGGCCATCAGTCACTGCCTGGTAGCCGTCAACAATAGCCGGTGAAGCTGTCCCTCTTTGCGAAACATTAAACTGACAATTATTAACCGCCGGTAAACATCTAGAATTATTTACACCTAAACATTGACTGTCATTTTGACAACTGGCCTGTTCATCGCTTTCGATTCCCCCGCTGCCATCAGCATCACAATATTTGACAATCGGACAATCACTTTCACTAAAACAAATATTACTCATCTCAGCTGTACCAGGAATACGGCAAAGCCCAGACCGATACCAAGTGGCTGGCGACAAATGTAAAGGATTTTTCATTACCCGAATACCAATGGCATCACCAGTTGCATCGGTAGATGGATAAATTCTAAAATCTTTCAAAACCAAATTCGCATCGTTAGCTGCCGGGTCAGCTGCCGGATTATTCCAATCATTCAACCATTTGACTATTACATTATAATTACCAGGTTCTAAATTACCCAAAGAAATGGTTGATTTTTGCACATTATTCTCACCAAAAGCTCGGTGAGTGACTGTTTTAACTGGATCACCTAAAGGTTGGCCATCTTTTTGGAGATAAATTTCAATTTCATGACCGTTATAATTCAAATTAGGATCAAATAAATTTTGATTAGCTTGTTCTAATTGGGTAATGTCCAAACCTTTGATATTTTCATGGTCGGCATAACCAAAAATTGTTGCGAATTGACCATTAAAAGTTTCAAAACTAAATGAATAATTGTCTTGATCTTGAACTGTAAAGGCTAAGTCGGGTAACTGTTTACAAGTACAATTATTGTCGGTTACTCCACCATAAATACAAAGCTGGCTACCAGATGGACAACTACCCGCCTGCCAAGTATAAGGCCCCTTGTAAGCCACCCAATTGACCTGAGTGGTGGGCCAGAAATTTTGGTCGCCGAGCGGGAAAATAAAATCTTTCAAAACATTTGGACCAAGATTTTGGCTCGCATCGGTACCGCTCAAAACAATATTAGTTTTATCGTTTAATCTAGGCAAATCATCACCAAAACCAGCCTTGCCATTGTCACGACAATAATAAAGCAAAAAGTTAGTATCAGGATCTTTAAAATTGCTTTCGTTATCTTGATAAGGAAAATTGGTAATACTGGGCCAAGGATTATCACAGATAAAATTAATCACATTAACATCCTGTTGAGCACTAAGCCGCGAATAACATTGACCAGGACAAGGCTGACCAGATGGGTCTGAATAAAAATCACAAGGAGTTTGGCCATCACTACAAACAAATTCATTGGCCATTACCTTAACAATTGCCTGGCCATTTTTGCCTGCTGGTTGACCAGCCCGATCAGACGAATCACTGCCAACGCCAGGAGTGACATAGACACGATTTAATGTTTCTGCCGGGGCAACCGAAATCAACGGAGTCATTTCAACACCAGCCGCTAAATATAAAATGTTATCGGGATCAAGCTCTGCCCACTCAAATTTTAAATTAAAATCAGAGAGCGGGATCCTTATTCCAGTTTGATTCTTAAGATCATAACAAGTTGATTGATATAAATGTTGATTGCCAGGTTGATTAGCTAAAACATCATCATCAATACTAATATCAGGTGTCGCACTGCCGCATTGATTGCCAGCACAAGTATAATAATCTTTAATCACCTCGTTGCCGACTGACGTATTGTCAATTTTTACCCCCACATAATCACAGTGACAAAAATCAGCGCTAGTGGAAAACTGCCACTGACACAACCGATCAGGGTTTTGAGATAAACAATCCAAAACATCATTTGTTTTATCGACCAACGGAGTGGCTCCAGCATTTAATTGAACATCGATTTTTTGGCTGGCTGGTAAATAACCAATTTCAATTGGCTGATCAGCTAAAATATCAGCGTTAGCTCCAAAATCATTATAGATGGAACCAACGTTAATTTTACCGGCCTGACACTGACTGTTATTGGTACAATAGCTATCGGCCATCAAAATAGGATCTTGGCCGTCAACAATGAATTGGCAATTATTACTAATACATTGACCGATTAAAGGTTCGTAACTTAGACTGGCCACCAAGTTTGGATTATTTGAACAATCGTTCTGACAAACTTTAAAATTATCAAAAATACACAACTCACCATCATTAGTGCAATCAGCTGAAGACATGCAAGCGTCGCCACTGCCCGTGTCGACCCCAGACTGACATTTTCCGTACAGACTAGTTAAATTTAATGGTTGAGAAACCACCGCCCAGATTGCCACATTACGACATTGTAAATTTGTTCCATTTGGATCTGGCGGCGGTTGATGGCCAATGACTGCAAACGGCACTTTAGCCCCACTTAAAATCGTCATTCGACCGGCCCCAAATAAATCCGTATTGCCGCCCTGTGAAGCGCGAATATCTTCTTGGACTTGCGGCACTACATTTGGATCAAGCAATCCACCATCTGAGTCGTGGAGACGATAAACCGTTTGCATAATCTGATATGGATCAAGCTTGGAATCATTAGCTACCGAGCCATTAACTAAACATTTATCACTACAACCATCAACCAAACATAGGCCTGTATTATCAACACCGCAACCAGAACCAATACTACTACAGGCTTGGCCATCAGCCGAACAATAACCATTGCTAGTGTTACCATCATCACAAGTTTCGCCATACTCCACTACTCCATTACCACAAGCCGAAAGATACCAATTAGCATTGCCAGGTGAAAAACGAGCTGGCGGATTTAAATTCCACTCAAGCAAACAAGGGCGAGTTTTGCAACTATTACCAGTCCAATAACAAAAGGCATTATGATTATTAGCCGCGTTACTAGGGTCAATTTGCTGACAATTAGCGGCGCTATCACTAAAACTACTACAAGGCATTTCTGGAAAATCATTTAAACCGGTGCAGAACCCATCGGAAACCGGAGTTTTGCCTTGGGCTAAATCATTGTTGTCGCATTCTTCACCAAAACTGATTTGCCCATCACCGCAAACCGCGCCAGTACCAGGTAAAGCGCCGGCAAATTGACAAGTATCGGTGCAGCCATCGGAATCATCACCATTTGGTTCAGTTCCAAAATCACATTGTTCATTAGCCCCAATTTTTCCATCACCGCAGATAGAAACATCTTGACTACTATTACCAGTCCACAAACAACTACTGCCACAATAATTTGGCACACTCCCCGGTAATGTTTGACCGGCAAAATCACATTCCTCACCGGCTTCTATTATTCCATTACCACAACAATTGGCAGTAATCGAACCGGAACAAACTTGAGTACCTTGCCAGCGACAAGTGTTTGGATTACAGCCAGCTGGGAAATCAAAGTTTGGATATTGCCTTTCACACAATTCACCTCTTTCTAAAACTCCGTTACCACAACCGTCGTAACTAGCCGCTAAAAACTTTTCAGCGCCCTGCAAAAAATTATTTGGTTTATTTGGATCAACCGTTAAACCAATATGGCTCCATGACCAATCATAATAATAAGGATTTAATCGTTGGCCGTTGATATTACATTGGTCCGGCTTGGTTAGAGGGATAGAAGAATACAAATACTTTTCTTGACCTTCATGCAAGCTAAGAGCTTTTGGCTCAACAGTAATTTGATCGGCCGTACAAATATTTTCGTTGTCTTGAGTTTTAAAAACCCAAGAATAAGAATCAGGCTGGCCAACATTATAATCATCCCAACTCGGGTTAAATTTAGGGTCGTCGAAATTTAAACCAGATAATAATTTATTCTCCGTATCCTTGATTGAGCCGTGGACTACTACTCGATACCAAGTATTAGGCAATAACGAAGGCACGGCCGGAGTTTGTGGATTGTTGTCAGTGTCAATCGGATTATAATTAACCGGCAAATAAAGATTAAATTCATCATTAACCGAGCCATCCCCAAAATTGGTTAAAGTAACGCTGGTGCCAGCAATTGCAACCCGATCACTTAAACCACATTGACTATCACCACCACAAACATAAAGCGTAATACTAGAAGGATCATCTTGGATAGTATTTGGATTAGCTGAATGACTAAACCGACCACCGACAACAGCGTTAATGCAAGCCGAAGCGCAATCTGGCCAACGGCTGATGACAGCAAATGCACCTGATGGCAAGCCACCCAGACCAATTGACATTAAACCCTGACCTCTTTTTTCAGGCTGGGATTGCTGAGTTGACCAAGCTTGAATATAAGTTTGGCCATCGTTAATTGAATTAATTGACTGATACGGATCAATACGACCATCTTTTTGAGAACCTTCATGTAAACAAATGTCACTACAGCCGTCACCATTAACATTATTACCATCATCGCAGCTCTCCCCTTTTTCAACCACTCCATTGCCACAAATTGAAACATTATAGTTAGTATTACCGGTTTCAGTGGCATCCTTCAAAAGACATTCACTGCTACAAACACCCGCTCCAGTTGGCTGACAACTTGACTGGCAAGTATTAGTACACTGACTGCCGGTACAAGCGATCCAACTACTATTACTCGATTGAGTACAAGAAAAACAACCAGGATCAATGCCCACTCGACAACTAATATCAGTCTGAATATCAGTACATGATAAAAATTCCCCATTATCACAATTCTCGCCCACTCCAACCAAGCCGTCACCGCACAAAGATAAGCCAGAAACGGAACCAGTCAACAAACATTTATCATTACAGCCAGGACTGTTTGGTGGATCACATTGCTCACCGGTTTCAATAACGCCATTGCCACAAGAAGCAATGTCACCTGGTTTATTAGTCACTCCTTTCCACAAGCAATTAGCATCGTTACAATAAACCGTTCCATCAATACTAGGTTCGCATTGCTCACCGGTCTCAATAACGCCATTACCACAAACCGCAGTTGCAATCGGCTGACTTAAACATTGATCACTGCAACCATCATCCAAACCTAACCGACCAGTATCACAATCTTCACCAATTTCCACAATTCCATTACCGCAACCATCCCTTAAATAACGGCTACTGCCTGGATAAAGGTTATTAGTGCAATAAAGTTGATCGGTTGGATTAACGATGTCAAAGGGAAACGCCCATAAATCACCAACTTCGGCTGAACAAATTGTAGTGGCATTATCAAATAAAAACTCCTTAGCCACAGAACGCCAAGCCCAATTATAGCTAAATGGATTTAACCGTTGACCAAAATCTGGATCGCAAATATCTCTAATGGCAAACGGTTTAGAACTAAAAATTGAATCTTGGTTTTTGTTAGTCCGAATATTGGCGGGTTGAACTGTGACGTGATCTAACTGACATAAATTAAAATCGGCCTGCGTTTTAAAAACCCAAGAATAAGAGTCTGGTTTGCCATTCGGATCAATACCATTAGCCAGAGCATCATCATAATTCAAACCATTTAAATTTTTATTGCCATTTTCAGCACCCACTTGATCACTAATTACCACACGATAATAACTATTTGGTGCTAACAAACCATTAAAATGAGCAAGGGTTGGATAAAAATCAAAAATATACCGAAGCTGACCACTATCCTGACAAACTCCTTCGTCACCACCACAGCTCGCCTCTACGCCCAGATCATCACAAACTCGACCGGACTGACTACAGGTTAAAATATTTTCCGTTTCATAAATTGGATTAGTAATTGTTACTTTTTGATAATCACCAGTACTAACACACGGACTGCCATTACTGCAATTGGTGCCAACCACACAAGCGGCATTACCAACTTTACAATAACCGTAACCCGGCGAACACTGAGCATTATCATAACAATAATAAAGAGAAACATTTGCCGGATTAACAATACTTCTGGCAAAATCATTATCAACAGATTCTTGATGATTAATTGGCTGGCTAAATTGAGCACCAATCGCTGAGTTTAAACAAGCAGTACCACAATCTGGCCAACGGTCAATAATAACCGGCCCAGAAAAATTAATTTTTAAACTACTACTACCTTTAATTTGTTCAATATCACCACTAATTGCCGCGGTGCAAATACCATTGTTTGTACACAAACCACCGTCCACACCCCCCCGATCAGGGCAAGTATCGCCAACATTAACCACGGCCTGGCAAAATCCAGCCGGACCGCTACAAAATACCGGACTGGTGCCAACTACAGTATTATCTAATTTTTTGAATACAAAATTATAATACCCTGGCGATATATCACTCCTAAGCGTTGGCCTAAAAGAACCGCTTTTCAAATACAAATTCCAAAAATCCTGGGTCGAATACTGAGTATAAGGATTACTAACCACAGTTTGAGTTGTAGCATCATAAAGATAAAGATTACCGGTATCAGTATCTGAAAAATTTGTACCTGTCCAAGACACGGTTGTTGGAACGCCAAGCGAAACTATGCTTTGATTGGCCGGACTGCTGAATATAACCCGACATTGTCCAGTGATTGGATCGCGCTGTGACTCAGAACAACAACCGGCAGTAGTTTGTTGGCAAGCAGTACCACCCGAAAAATACATTAATTTATCGCATGATTCATTGGTACCACTACAAGTCGGCTGACAGCTAGTAACAGTAGGGTCACAACTTTCACGAGAAATGCTACATTGAAATTCTGTCCTAGCGGTATTACAAATTGCCTGCACTTCAACATTTTTGTTATTAGTGTCTTTACGAGCGGCCACTGTTGCAATAGAAGCGGTTGGTTGCGGCGGTACGATAACGGCAGCCGAAGCATCCAAAAAACTACCCGGCAAAACACTCCAACTAAAAGACTCCGTTGTACCATTATCCAAACTGCAAGATTCTGGACGGATCTCAACACAATTAAATCCAGATGGAGCGGGGGTGGCAGTATAAAGTTGGGTTTGATTATAAGAATATAAAATTGACTGAGCCGGTTTAATATAAAGACAAGCGACTTGACTTAAAACATCGCTATTGCGAGTTTGAAAAACCCATTTATAATTACCAGCTGCTTCGTTGCTGGCCAAATCAATTCCATTTTTGGATAAAATATTTTTAGCAACCAGATCAACTTGATACCAATGATTTTTGGTCAAAAGATTTTCTGGCGTTAAATTAACGCAGCTCGAGTTAACCTGATTTGATTGATAAGAACAATCGTTGATATTAATGTCAACCGGAATTGGATTGATGCAATTGTCTGCCGAGAAATTAGCTTGAGCGTCACCACAATCGTAAACCAATAAATTTTGGCTATTCAAAGATGGCCGATACATCAAATCGGTAAATTGAATGCCCACAACCGAATCAATCGGCACCGGCCCATCGTCTGGCCGATTAACGCTAACCCGATAACCAGCAGCTAACGTTCCAGGACGACTAAACGGGGTTGGACTACTGATTGTGTCTGGCTGACACGAACCATTACGATTACAAGTTTCCACTACCCGTGGCCCAAAAGCCGAAGTAGTAAATTGCCAAGCATAAGTTGATTGGCCCGGTTGCTTTGCTTCACTAATTGGTGTGGTTGACTTACAAGTGCAGCTGCTTGCCTCACAAACATAGGTAACACTATCACTATTTAATTGATCACATTTATTATTATCCGGTTCGCAAATTGGAGTTGATAAATCTAAATCACAACCAATTGATGTCTGGCAAACAAAATGGCCAGTAGCCCAAGTAGCGCCATCATTGGCAATAACCGCTTGATGATTACCAAACTCATCATTAGAAACTAAGCCGCTGCCCTCATTAAAACGCCAAAAACTAATCAGATCATCACTGGCCATCAGCCGATTTTGCGCCAGATAAAAAACTTCTTTATCGCTTAACGCCCGCTTGCAAAAAGCTAAATCATCGATTGAGCCAGATAGAAAATCCGCTAATGGATCTGTCTGTCTAGCCCCAATCAACAAATTGCCAACTTGAGAATAATTAAAAACACTGTTTGAATCAGTAAACAACTGTTGACCTAAGCGCTGACCATCAACATAGAAAGAAACGGTTGAGCGCGAAACTGTTAAGGCCAAATGGTACCACTGACCAAAGGCAAAATCAAAATTACCACCATCAACTATTTTCTGATCGGTTGATTTGCTAACTGCCAACTGCCATTGATCATTGGTCGGATCGATTCTAACAACCAGCTGGCCACTATCAGTTGGAGTAATTCGATTCAAAATTGTATTAAATCCAGTGCTGGAATTAAATTTAACCCAAACTGCATAAGTAAAATTATCTAAATCTAAAAAGCCATCACTTGAATCAATCAAGACATTGCCTTTTTGGTCGCTTAAAACAACAGCTGTATCATTATCCAAACAAATGGCTGGTGGTAAATCAGCACAATTGCAACTGGTTGGATCACAAATTGAGTCTTGACCGCAAAGGTTGTCACCTGGGATACAAATTCCTTGATCTAAACTACAATTACCTGGCTTAATACCGCTCACAAAACTTAAATAATAAGTTGATTGGCCTGGAATAGTGTCGGAAGACTGGCAGGTACAGCTCAATGGATCACAAGTTAAGCCCGTTACTGTCTGATCACCGCACTTAGCTTGATCGGGCGTACAAAAAGTTTGGCCATTAGTATTACATAAATCACCAACTTGTGGTAAAGAAACTGCCTCACATTGACAAACACTATTGCAATAAGACCCCACACCACACGCATTGATATCAGGTACACAAGAATTTAATGATTGACTACATTGATAAGAACTCGGTGGATTAACATTTAACTGACCAACGCTAAAAGTTTTTGGATTACTGTATTGTTCACTATTGATATCTAAAACTTTGACTTGAGCCGTACCTTGATCTAAAGCCGGCACCGTAATTCCCTGAATCTGACTACTACTAATAATAATTGGCAAACCACCAGCCTGCTGAGAAGAAAAATAAACTTTATTGCCAGCCGGAGTAAAGGTGACACCTTGCACCACCACCGGATCATTGATTTGACCAACAGTTGGGTTTAGGCTACAGACTCCCGGCCGCTTAATGGTATTGATTATAAAATCTGGCCAAAAACTACCCGGCGGCTGATTGGTTAAATCAAAAGCACCTTGACTGTCAGTTACTTTAATTGGGCCGGTTTGAGCTTGACTCGGAACAACGGCAATAATTTCATTATCGGTCCATACATCTGTACAGGCTGAGTTAACAGTGTTAGCTAAATTCGCAGTGATTGTCTGACTGTCATTGCTATCAGTAAAATCAACTTGGCCTGGTTGACCAAAATGTCGACCATGAATAGTAATTAAATTATCTGGTGCACCATCTTTTGGTAAAACCCATTCGATGGTTGGCACACAGGCCTCGCAATCATTGCCGCCACAATCAACTGCAGTTTCATCGGCATCTTTAACTTGGTTGCAACAATGACTGGCATGAATGGTAAAATCAACTGCACTACTAATAGTAGTATGAGAATCAAAATCAAGCGCTTGAGCCTGAACCGACACCACTGAATTGACCGGATAAATACTTGTATCCCAAACACTGCTAGCAAATTCTGGCCAATTGGTTCCAATAGAAAAATCTCGGCCAATCACAAAGTTATTACTCAAATCATCAAACTCAACCGAATCAATCCCATGGTCATCGCTAACAATTGCCTGAATCAGGCTGTCACTATTTTGACAAATTTGCTTACCGATCAAATCAACCTTTGGCGCAACCACATCTACCCCATTGCTGGTCTTAAACTGGACTAAACATTGACCAGAATCGCAATTTAATTTTTTGCCGCCACATTCAACTACTCCCTCTAGGCCAGTCAAATTTACAGAATAATTAGTTAATGGATCAAAACAATTATCATTATAGGCTGGGCTGTCTTTTGGCACAGAATCAAAAGCCGAGCATAATTGATTAGGCTTAAATTCCGCCAAGCTACCAACAACGCTAATGACACCATCAACTGGACTTGCGGAATCTGAATTTATTACTTGGATCTGATCGGCATTAACAATATTAGTATTATTAAACCAAATCCTAACAACACTATTCATCGGCCGACCATCACCAGCGTCCGGTTTTATACTGCTAACCCGACAATAAGAACCATTGCCGCCAGATTCAGAAAAACAATCGGTTTGAGTACCAATATCACATATTCCCCACCGACCATCAGCTTGACAAGTCTGACTACCCTCACAACTACCTACGCTACAATCACGAGGGGCATCACTCAACTGACATTGGCCATTAGCTTCGGTTGCTTCGATTAACTTGTTAATAACAAAAGAGACAATTGAAAAAGATAATAAAATTATCACTAAACCAATAACCGCTCCCGAAATTATCTTTTTAGCTTGGGTAATTTTTTCTTCGTTGCCGCCAGAAGTCAACCAAATAAAGCCGGCATAAAGAATCAAAACCACCGCGATTATTCCAACCAAACCCAAAGCAATTTGGACAATTCTCATTATCGAAATTCTAATATCCTGACTACCCAAACCGGTATAAGTACCATAGTCTAAGCCGGTATTGATATTGGCCGCCAAAACGACATAACCAAACAAAAAACTACCAATCACAATCAAAAAAATGGAAGGTAAAATTATTTTTTTTATTTTTGATTTCAAGAGATTCATTGATTTTTATCTCTATACTCTACAAACGACGAGGTGATTAATAACTGGTAAAACAACTTGAACCCTCCCAATTAGCAGAACAAGTACCAACAGAACAATTTCTATCAACCGCACAAGATTCACCCGACTCGCTACAAACGCCCCTTTGCGGCAAGGCTTGACCATTGCAACAATATGGTGCGGTTGGAGTAACATTACAAGCAGAAGCAATAGTACCTTCACATCTTTCGCCAGCTTGAGTGCAGTCACCATCGGTTGAACAGTCAATTTTACTTAAACTACATTTACCCTGAGCACCCGACGGACCTTCTGATGGCAAGTAACAATTCTGATAAATGTCTTTAACGCCCGAACCGACTTCTGCTCCATAATTTGATAACGGAGAAAATGGCGCATGTTGGATTTGGCCGATGTTAAAATCGGCATAGCCATCTTGCGGTAAAACATCAACTCCTTGTTCGGTCACCCAAAAGCCAATTGGTTTGGTCGACAAATCAACCAGGGTCAAATATTTTTTATTGATACAAAGATTAGTGCCACATTCTTTGTCTTGGGAACAATATTGCTGTTTAGACACATCCCTGTTAACGCACTTGCCAAAACCATCGAGGATTGCCGCTTGCGAGACATCACAAAATTCATCGGCGGCACAATCGTTTGAATTACCCTGATCATCAACCCTGCAACCACAAAAACCATCGGGATAACCAGTCCCCGGCTTAATGGTTGCCCCAAACATCAAACCATCAAAACTCATACTAACTGGCAACGATAGACTGACTTTATCAGCCCCAACATTAGGACCAATCTGAGAAATTTGAGGTGGAGCTAATTTGACCTGCTTATTGATATAAAAAGACCAAATTAAATCATCACCTTGAGTCTTGGCATCTTTACTATTCAAATTATAAGCCCCTTGACCACTTTGTTCACTCGGGCCCTGAGCATTGCCAAACACTTGGCCATTAAGAGTATAAATATTTTGATTACCATTAAATGAATTGCCAGCCGCGTCGGTTATGCCAGCTGGAGCCAATGAAGTTTCTGGGTAAAAGAAGTTGTCGGCAACGTCATAAGTTGTCTTATTAGAACAAACCTTTCCACTGTCAGATCCTGGCGTATCAACACAGCTACTGTAATTAGTTTCACTACAACCATTGTCAGTACAATCTTTCAACAATCCGGCTTTAACAATCACTCGATAATGAGTGGCATCATAACCAGTCGTGTTAGTGTTAGCATCTTGCAAAACTGGCAAACAATAAAGTTGATCACCACAAGAATTACTAATAAATCCACAGGTGCCACCAGCGCCACACTGAGTATCATCACTACATGGCTGACCATTGTCACTGCAAACTCCACATTGACTATTTGATAAAAACTCAACCGTTTGATATTGATTACTAATCAGATAATTACCAGTTGCTGCAGTCCATTCGTTAACTTCCGGATCGGGATTTTTGTCATATTCAACTTTTATACTACCACTACTGATTAGAACCGGATTGATTGCTTCATTAAATTCAAGTTTAATTACTGAATTCCTTGGCTGGTCTAATAAATCAGCTTTCTGAGCAACTAAAGAAGAATTAGTACCGCCTTCTAGATGACCACTAACCGGATTTAGCCAACTACCAGAAGAGGCATAAGTAATATTATTGCCATCCGCTTCAGCCTTTTTTGCATTGACTGTAATCTGATCATCAGACAGAGAAACGCCGATTAAACCAGAGAGATCGGCTTCCAATTTATTAGCAATATTTTCAGCCGTTTTTTGGATTGTTTCACCAATCTGAATCTGACTACTACCAGCTGGCTGGCTAACAAAAGTATAATTTTTTCCAGAGAATACAAAAGTATCAGCGGCTTGGCTGGCTTTAAAATTAATTTTCCATTCCTCAGCTCTAGCTTGTTGGCTAAAAGTCAAACTAATACCGTTACCAATCACTAAAAAACCACCATTAGACAAACTGACTAAACCCTTAGGTAGTGATAAATTTGACGGCAAAGCTGGATCCCAATCTAAATTAACCTTAGTTGAATCTCCGCTGTCAATTGTGGCCGTCAATAATCCGCTATAAGTGCCGCTATAAGTCCCGCTAACTGTTAATATTCCGGTGTTGCCGGCGGTTTTTGTAACACTAACCGACGAATCTGTTGCAACTCTAGGTATTGAATTAATGGTTAAATCAACCGTTGCTTGCCTGCCCACTGTTTGACTATAGACATCACTCGAATCGTCCGGGTAAGGAAAAACATTACTAAATTCAACCGGATCCAAATCCAAAAAAGTACCAACATCAAAACTCCAAGTAAAACTATCGCCAAAATTACCGGCAAAAGCCGATTCACCATTATCTTTTTTGATATCACCAGTTAAAGTGACCGAGTAACCAACATTTTGGATACCATCACCTAATAAAACAGACGGATCAAAAATAAAAGTTTTACCATCAGTAGTATAAGCAGCAACATCATTACCAGCTAATTTACCAGTCACCCCGTCAACTCTTTTATAAATTTCTACGCTGTTATTGTCTAACTGCCCTTTACATGGATTATCACTCTGACTAGTACAACTGTTTGGATCATTCGGCACCCCAGTAATAATTGAACCTGGCCGCATCTTAATTTTAAAAGTCACCATAATGTTGGTATTTCGAACCACATCTTCTGCATAAGGAGCCGGGTAAACACTTTCTACCACCCCGCTGCCTAATTCACCGCTCGGGGAAATTGGATTGCCGGGTGACGGTTGTTGACCACCCAAAGCAGTATTTAAAGAACCAATAATAAAACTCACAATCGAAAAAGATAAGAAAATAATTACTAAACCAATGGCAGCGCCTTGCAAAGTTTTTTTAGCGGTTTCAATCTTTTCTGGGTTGCCAGCTGAACTAGTCCACAAAAAACCAGCATAAAGCATAATTAATAGAGTAATAATCCCAAGCAGGCCTAAAGCGATCCGCACAATTTTCATCACGGTAATTCGGATATCCTGGCTGCCTAAACCAGTATAAGTTCCGTACTGCAAACCGGTATCTAAAGCTAGAGTCGGTAAAACTAAAGCAAAAACAAAAATAGCCACCAGACTAAAAATCAGCGTGGTAGCTATTTTATTTTTATAAAAATTCGACAAAATTTTTTTGTTTTTCATAAAAGCAAAATTAATCTAGAATTTATAAAAGTTTATAAACCAAACCAAAATTTAAAACTTTCTTGTTTCTAATCTTGAAAAAAAACTAAGACTGTAATTTTTCTTTGATCAAGCGGCTTACTACACTACCGTCAGCCTGGCCGGCCAACTTAGCCATCACTTGACCAATTACCTTACCCATATCTTTTGGACCAACTGCGCCAAAACTACCAATCACCGAATCAATAACTTGACTGACCTGCTCTTCAGACATTTCTGGTGGCAAATAACGACTAACAATCTCGACTTCAGCCGCTTCTTTTTTGGCCAACTCAGGCCGATTACCCTTGGTAAATAATTCAATTGATTCTTTTCTTTTTTTAACTTCTGTTTTTAAGATTTTTACGATCTGTTCGTCGGTTAATTTTTCCCGACTATTAGCAATCTCGGCATTCGAGATGGCTGCTCTAACTTGCCTTAAAGTTAAAACAGCCAGCTCGTTTTTTTCTTTCAACGCCTGGTTCAAATCTTGACTAATCTGTTGAATAATATCCATTTTTTTTACCTATCTTCTGGTAACTTGCCGATTTTTTTAAGGTATTCTCGTTTTGCTCCGATCTTCATTCGGCGCAAAGCTGCGTCTTTCAATCTGGTTCTACTCTTATCTTTTTCGTAGAATCGAATTTTTCTTGATTGAATCAATAAACCGCTTTGTTGCAATTTTTTGTTGAAACGCCGAATCAAACCTTCAAAACTCTCGCCTTTTTTTCTTTTAATTTCCGCCACGCTAATTTCACCTCCTTAATATGGTGATTATTATTTAATAAAGGTTAGCGAAAAACACTAATTTGTTAAGAGCTAAACTGAGTTCACAATAACACTTTTTTAAATATAAGTCAACAAAATTAATTAGCACTTAACTTCTTTTTTATTTCTTGAAGAGTCTTATTAAAATCAAAGACTTCCTGGACACCACTTTCCATGTCGCGCAACAAAATCGTGCCATCAACCACTTCCTTTTGACCTAAAATTAACACATATCTAACTCCTAAATTGTTAGCAATTTCCAACTGGTTTTTTAGGCCATCTTTAGTAAAATTTTCCGCCGCAATAATACCATCAGCGCGCAATTGTTCAAACAATTTCATTGCTTTAATTTTGGCTTGATCACCAATCTGAGCTAAAAAGATTTTTGGCGCTTGATGGTTGGTTAATTTAACTTCCTGTTCTTTCAGTTGAATAATCAGTCGTTCAACACCCAATGAAAATCCAGCGGCTGGCGTTGGTCGGCCACCCAAAGTTTCGATCAAACCATCATAACGACCGCCGCCGCCCAACGCTCCTTGAGCACCATCCTCTTTTTCGGCCGGCCAAATTTCAAAAACAGTTTTGGTGTAATAATCAAGACCTCTAACCAAATATGGATTTAAGATATAAGGAATGTCCAAGCCATCAAGATATTCCAAGACTTTCATAAAGTGGGCTTTAGACTCATCGTCTAACCAATCAACAATCTGCGGCGCTTCGCCTTTAAACGGCTGACAGCTGGCTTCTTTGCAATCAAGCAAACGTAATGGATTTTTCAATAACCGCTTTTTACAATTTTCGCAAAGCATTTTTCGTTTGCTTTTATAATAAGAAACCAATTCTTTTTTATATTCTTTGCGCGATTCCGGCGTACCGATGCTATTGATTTGAATTGTAAAATTCTTCAATCCCAATTGATTCAATAGATTGTAAGCCAAAACAATTAATTGAGCATCAATAATTGCGCCGGTGTCGCCGATCACTTCGTAACCGAGTTGATAAAATTGGCGATAGCGGCCCGCCTGCGGTTTATCGCGACGAAATAACGGCCCAAAATAATAAAATTTAACTGGCTGGGGCAAATTAAACATCCCGTGATTAATGTAGGCCCTGGCCACCGAAGCGGTAAATTCCGGCCTTAGAGTCACGCTGCCTTCACTAACGTCGTTATAAGTAAACATTTCCTTTTGGACAATGTCGGTATCTTTACCGATTGACCGAACAAACAAATTTGATTCTTCTAAAATTGGTAAACTGATTTTGCCAAAACTATAACCGTCGGCAAAATCTTGGCCAGCCTGTCTAACCAAGCGCCAATATTGTTGATCGACTGGCAAAATATCTTTAAACCCACGCAAAAGTTGAGGAATTTTATTACTAGTTCTTTTAGCTGGCATTTTTTTTGGAATTACTTTCTTTGGCATAAAAATTTAAATCTTAGTAATAATTAAATGACTAATCAAAATTATAATCAACGTGACTGGCTAGATAACCAATTTTATCAATTGGCCAGCCGCGCAATAAAACTCGACCGATAATATGGTTACCATCAACTGGCCCAAAAATTCGTGAATCTAAACTGTTGGGCCGATTATCACCCATTAAAAAATAATGTTGAGCATCCAAACTAACATCCAAATCGTGATTGGTCTGCAAACCAAAAGGTAAATATGGCTCGTTTAAAACCACCCCGGCTGGATGTTGAGCATTAATAATTGTTACCAATCCATTTTTAATTTTGACCTCTTCACCAGGCAATCCAATTACTCTTTTAATAAAGTATTGATTTGGATCGACTGGATAACGAAAAACAACCACGTCACCACGCTGAGGAGCATTAAAACGATAGGTTAATTCGTCAATAATTAAATATTGATAATCATGAAAATTTGGCTCCATCGAAGCGCCTTTGACATAAAATGGTTTAATCAAAAAATAGCGAACCGGAACAATGATTACCAAAGAAATTACCACAATTTTTAAAATTTCCCAAGCAAAAATTAAAAACTCCTGACCCATGGTCAGCTCATCAGCTAAATATTTTGGATATTTCTTTTTAAATAATCTCATAAACGATCTGGATAATTAGTAATAATACCATCAACGCCTAAACTTTTTAAATAATCAATTTTGCGTTGATTATTAACCGTCCAGGCACAAATTTTAATCCCTTGTTTTTTTAACAACGCAACTTTTCGGCGGCCCAAAAGCCGATGATAGATACTTAAATAATCAGCATTGGAATTTTTAACTAACCAAGCGATATAATATTTAGTAATCGGCAAAAAAAGCAGGGCTAAAAAGTCCGAAACAAACCAAAAACTAAAAGCGTTAGTGGCTCGAAAAATCAAAGCGGTAGTAATAATTGGTTCAAGCTGTTCAACTGTTTTGATTTCACTAGGATAATTAGACGAAACCATCACTTTAGCCATGTCAGCTTTATGATCACGCAAAGTTTGGACTACAATTTGAGCACCACCCTTAACCTTTAACTCCAAATTTAAACCAATTTGATTTTTAACTGCCTCAAGTACTTCCCCTAGAGTCGGGATAGTTTCAATTTCTTTAACTTTTAATTTTTTTAATTCGGCTAAAGTTAATTTGCTGACTCGACCAAACTTTTGAGTCAACCGTTTCAACTGTGAAGAGTGAATAATAACCGGCTGATTGTCTTTAGTAATTCTAATGTCAAGTTCAACCATATCAACCCCCATCTCCAAAGCCTTTTGAACCGAGCTTAAAGTATTTTCTAACGCATATGCTTTTGCACCACGATGACCAATTTTTAACATTAATTTATATTAATTTTTAACTAAGGCTTCGGCAGTTTCAAACTTATATTCTAAAATTTTTATTTTTTTATGCCCCTCGGCAAACTAAAATCGAATACGGTTGCTCAGGGCCATTCACCTCGTCTTTTTAAGCTTGGTGGTACACCATGAGCGAGGCTTAGTCTAGGCTAAAACGAGTCGAATGGTGGACAATGCTGGATTCGAACCAGCGACCTTCGCAATGTGAATGCGACGCTCTAACCAGCTGAGCTAATTGTCCCTAATAAATCTGGCAAACGAATTAATTATGCGCTCACCGATTTTGTCTCTAAATATAAATAAATAACAAGCAAACTGAGGCGATTATATCATAAAAAATGATGAAAGTAAAGTTTATGACAAATGAGCCAACCAAATAAATGGCACATCAAACTTGGCTAAAATAAATACCTTGTGGGGGCTTATGGACGAGTGGCAAAATATAAAGAAGCTAAGGACTCTAACAAAAATAAACCAAGACTAGAGGGTCTGGGGGCACAACTGAGCCCCAAAATAAACCCGAATAAAAACTAATCATCGCTGAAGGGCGAATTTGTGCCCCCAGGACTTTT